>NZ_SMKT01000075.1 GCF_004348735.1 Actinomadura sp. KC06 | reverse complement strand
GGTCCTGCACTCAGCCGGCCTTCTCGGCCGTTTCCTGGATCTTGTCCAGGACCTTCTTCGGGTCTTCGTCCGCCACCGAACTGCCGAGGTCCTGCTTGACCGCGCCCGCGACCGCCGACCACGCCGGGTTGGACGTCGGCGCGAACTTCGACGTCGGGAGCGCGTCCACGAACTGCTTCATGTAGGGGTCGGCGCTGAGCGCGTCACCGGCGGATTTGGTCACCGGCAGGAAACCCTCCCCGGTGAGGAACTTGGACGTGTTCTCCTTCTGATAGACGAAATCCAGGAACTTCTTGATGGCGTCCTTGTTCTTGCCGTCGGCCTTCTTGAACGCGACGAGGACGTCCATGACGCCGAGTGTGTTGTGCTCGTTTCCGCTCCTGCTCGGCAGTGGCGCGACGCCGAAGTCGAGGTTCTTGGTCACCGGCTCGATGAATCCGGCCTTCGTGAAAGGACCGCCGATCGACATGCCGATCTTGCCTTGCGCGAACTGGTTGAACACCGTCTTGCGGTCGGTGCTCTCCGGGTTCGGCTGCGTCAGCCCGGACGTGTTGAGGCCCTTGAGGAAGGTGAGCGTGTCGACGTTGGCCTTCTGGTTGATGGCCCATTTCCCGGACGCGTCCACCCAGCCGCCGCCGTTGTTCATCGCCCAGCAGTGGAACTCGGCCTGGGCCTCTTCGGGACCGAGCGGCAGCCCGTAACCGAACGCGCCCGCCTTCTTGATCTTCTCCGCGTTCGCCTTGACCTCGTCCCAGGTTCTGGGTGGTTGGGCGATGTCGGCCTTCTTGAACAGGGCCTTGTTGTAGAAGAGGAGGCGGGCGCTGGAGATGAACGGAATGCCGTACTGCTCGCCGTTGTACTTGGCCTGCTCGACGAACGTGGGCGTGAAGTCGCCCAGCGTGGTCGGGGACACAACCTCGGACGCCTGGTAGATGAGGCCGTCGCGGGCGAAGTCGGAGAACGCGTTGTAGTTGAGGACGTCGGGGACCTGTTTCGTCTGGACGTAGGTCTTGACCTTGGCGTCCATCTGGGTCCAGTCGACCATCTCAAGATTGACCCTGTAGCCGGAGTTCTTGGACTCGAACTCCTTGATGAGGGCGTCCCAGTAGGGCTTGGTTTTGCTGCCGTAAATGGCAGCGACGAACTTGATGCTCTTCCCGCCGGAGTCGTCGCTCGACGAGCTTCCCTTGCCGCATCCGCCGACTCCGAGCGCCACGGTCAGGCCCGCGGCGACGACGCCTAAGAGGTGCCGCTTCATCT
Source organism: Actinomadura sp. KC06 (assembly GCF_004348735.1). GTDB lineage: Bacteria > Actinomycetota > Actinomycetes > Streptosporangiales > Streptosporangiaceae > Spirillospora. Next base: position 40,013 of record NZ_SMKT01000075.1, on the reverse strand, counting down.
GTCCCCGCCTTCTCCCGGCGTGCATGGTTGACGTGGTCCAGCACGTGGAGGCGTGCGCGCGTCCCCGCCTCCCTCTGGCGTGCGTGAATAAATGTGCGCGATCCGATCGCTCACCGAGCACAAACGCGCGCATGTGGCCATGAAGATAAACACTGGTCCGAACCGGTTCAAGAGTTTTTGTTAAGTAAGTTTCTTAACTGCTATCGGAGTGCCGGGCGGACGTCGATCTCTGGTCTGGTCCGCACGCTGGGCTGGTCTGAACGGGGTGACGACGGGTGTCCGGCCGTTCGCGTCGAGTGCATCGCGTCCGGCGGGACGCGTCCTGATGTGGCCACCTGCGGCGATGTCTCGTCCGGCTGCTCGGGGGCCACCCGGAGGCCACACGTGGGTGGCCCGGCGGTCTTCTCGCCCTCTCCCTGGCCTGCGGTCTGTTTTGCCGTGCCTTGACCGGGTAATGCGGCGCCGTGCCTGGAACGGGCACCAGCGAAAGGGACCGGCAAGGCGGAAAGGGGCTGGCGAGGGGACATGAGCTTTCGGACAGGGCTGGCCGCCGGGGCCGGCGGAGCGGCCGCCGCGCTCTCGGCGCGCCGCCTCGGCCGCCGGGCGCCGGGCGGGCTCGTCCAGCGCCTGGTCCAGCGGCTTGAGCGGAGTCTGGAGCGCGCCGTCCGGCGTCTCACCGCCGCGGCCGAGCAGGGCGGTCCGCTCGTCAAGGCCGCCCTGGCCGGGGTCAAGGCGCTGCACGAGGGCAAGTCACCGTTCCGCGCGCTGCTGAGCTTCGGCTGGACGGCCCTGAAGGAGACCCTCGCCCGCATCTTCGGGCGTGGACGAAGGGGGAAGCCGACCAACATCGTTGAACAGACCGACGTGGGCGCCCCGCGCCGCCTCGTCTACGACCAGTGGACGCGGTTCGAGGACTTCCCGTCCTTCATGAAGAAGGTCGTCAGCGTCGATCAGGCCGAGGACGGGAAGCTGCACTGGAAGGCGAAGATCTTCTGGTCCAGCCGGACGTGGGAGTCGACGATCGTCGAGCAGGTCCCCGACCGGCACATCGTGTGGCGGTCCAAGGGCCCGAAGGGGCACGCGGACGGGACGGTCAGCTTCCACGAACTGGCGCCGAACCTGACCCGCGTCCTGCTCGTCCTCGAATACCGCCCCGCCGGTCTCTTCGAGCGGACCGGCAATCTCTGGCGCGCTCAGGGACGCCGTGCCCGCCTCGAACTCAAACACTTTCGCCGCCACGTGATGACGCAGGCGCTGACCCGTCCCGACGAGGTCGAGGGCTGGCGCGGCGAGATCCGCGACGGCGAGATCGTCACAACCCCCTAGTGAGGAAGCGAATCATGAAACGCGGAAACCGGATGGGCCGGTTGCCCGTCGGAACCATCACCAAACGGCTGCCCGGCCGCCGCAGCAAGCGGATCCCCGGCCTGGGCGGGCTGGGCGGCGTCACGAAGAACCTGCCTGGCAAGCGGACCGCCGGTACGGCCGGCGGCGTCCTGCTCGGCGCGGGCGCGGCCGTCGCCGCCAACCGCGCGATCAGCGGACGCCGCAACGGCCAGAACCCGTCCGACGAGCCGGACGAGCAGAAGCAGAAGAAGCAGAACAAGGGCCAGGCCAAGGCCTCTGAGGAGACCTCGGAGCAGTCGGGCCCGGGAGTGTTCGGACGCCTCAAGAGCACGGCCGCGGGCGTCAAGGGCACGGCCGCGGGTGTCAAGGACACCGCCACCGGCGTCATCCCCGGCATCGGCCAGAACGGCTCCAAGGACGAGGCCAAGGACGACGGCGGCAAGGGCGGCGGCGGCAAGGGCGGCGGGAAGAAGGTGAAGGTCACCAACATCGTCGAGCACATCGACATCGGTGCGCCGCGCCGCCTCGTCTACGACCAGTGGACGCAGTTCCAGGACTACCCGTCCTTCATGAAGAAGGTCGTCAGCGTCGACCAGACGGAGGACGGGAAGCTGCACTGGAAGGCGAAGATCTTCTGGTCGAACCGGACGTGGGAGTCCACGATCGTCGAGCAGGTCCCGGACGAGCACATCGTCTGGCGCTCCAAGGGCTCCAAGGGGCACGTGGACGGGACGGTCAGCTTCCACAAGCTGGCGCCGAACCTGACCCGCGTCCTGCTCGTCCTCGAATACCACCCGCAGGGCCTGTTCGAGCGGACCGCGAACATGTGGCGCGCCCAGGGCCGCCGCGTCCGGCTGGAGCTGAAGCACTTCCGCCGGTACGTGATGACGCAGTCGCTCACGCATCCCGACGACGTCGAGGGCTGGCGCGGCGAGATCCACGACAGCGAGGTCATCCGGACGCACGACGAGGCGCTGGACGAGGAGGAACGCGAAAGCAAGGCCGGCAAGGACAGCAAGGCCAAGGCCGGCAAGGCCGGCAAGGACGAGAAGGAGTACGAAGAGGCCCGCTGACCCCCGCTGACCCGCCCCCGACCCCTCCGGGCGAGGCATCCCGGATCCTCTGGTTGGCTGAGCTGAGGGATTCCTGGCGGGGGAGTTGAGGGACGGTGGCCGAGCCGATGCATGGCCCGCGCGTCGCGCGGGTCATCGTCGGTGTCGTGCTGACGTCGTTCGCCGGCGTCTACCTGCTGGCGGCCCCGTCGCGGACGGACGGCGGCGTCGCGCAAGTCGGGACGGCGGCCGTGCTGGTCGCGCTGGTCCTCGCGCTGCACCTGGTGTGGGTCGTTCCACGGTTCGAGCGGTGGCGCGGCGCGCCGGTCGTGCTCGGGCAGGCGCTGGCCGCGTACACCGCCGTGATCGCGTTCGGGACGTCGGTGGGGCTCCTCGGGTTCGTCGCGGGCGCGCTGCTGTCGGCGGGCGCGTGGCCGGTCGCGGCGGGGGTCGTGGGCAGCGCAGCGCTCATCGACGTCCTGCGGGACCGGGGCGGCGCTGCGAGCGTCGCCGACGTCACGATCACGTGCCTGCTGCTCGGGCTGCTGGTGTACGGGCTGGTCAGGCTGGCGGCGCGGGCGGACGACACGGTGGCGGCGCGGCTGCCGCTCACCATGGCGGCGGTCGAGCGGGAGCGGCTGCGGATCGCGGCAGAGCTGAACAAGGGCCTCGGCGACGGGCTCGCGACCATCTCGGAGGGCGCACGGCAAGCGGTCGATCGTCCCGACGCGATCGGGGACGTGCTGGCGGTCGCCCGGCGGTCGCTGAACGACGCCCGCGCCGCGGCGGCGGACTTCCGGAGCATGTCGCTCGCGCCCGAGGCGGCGGCCGCGCGGGCCCTGCTGGAGGGGCACCTGGGCGTGCTCGCCTGGGGCGGCCTCCTCGCCGCGATCGCGACCGTCCTGCCCGCCCGGCTGGCCATGGCCGCCCGCCCCGCCGACACGATCAACACCCGCGAATAGCCCGCCGTACCCGCTCGTCCCGTCGAGCCCGTCCGCCCGTCGTGCCCCCGGCCGTTGTCAGAGCCCGGGGCATACTGGTCGCATGGCGTCTGTGCCGCCCGCCCGCCACCTGCTGCGCGCCAAGGACCTCGCCGACGCGCGGTACTTCGAGCCGCTCACGGTGGCCGACCTGGCGGACGCCGCCGGGCTGTCCCGCGCGCACTTCAGCGAGCGGTTCCGGCGGGCGTTCGGCGAGTCCCCGCACGCCTACCTGCTGACCCGCCGCCTCGAACGCGCCGCCGCGCTGCTGCGGACCACCGACCGGTCCGTCGCCGACATCTGCGTCGGCGTCGGGCTGCAGAGCATCGGCTCGTTCACGACCAGCTTCACCCGCATGTTCGGGATGTCGCCGACGGCCTACCGCGCGGCGTTCCCGCCGGCGTCCGTCTACGCGCGGATACCTGGCTGCGTCCTGCGGATATACGGCCGCCCGAAACACCGGACGTTTCGAGAAGACGGGGCCGCCGCACCAGATCTAGCGTGAGGTTCCAGCGACCCGACGAGGGAGGAACCCCGGTGATCACGCTTGCCAGCACGCAGCTCTGGGTGCACGACCAGGACGAGGCGCGCGCCTTCTACACCGAGAAGCTCGGCATGGAGGTCCGCGTCGACGTGACCATGGAGGAGATGGGCGGTTTCCGCTGGCTGACCGTCGGCCCGGTGGGCCAGCCCGACGTCTCGATCGTGCTGATGGCCATCCCCGGGGAGCCGGTCATGGACGAGGCGACGGCCGCGCAGGTCCGCGAGCTCATGGCCAAGGGCTTCGCCGGGACGATCTTCCTCGGCACGGACGACTGCCACGCGTCCTACAAGGAGCTGACGGACCGCGGCGTCGAGTTCGTCGAGAAGCCGGAGGAGCAGCCGTACGGCATCGACTCCTCGTTCCGCGACCCGTCCGGCAACCACATCCGCCTGACCCAGGCCTACGCGAGGCCCTGAACGCCGCCGCGATCGCAAAGCCCCGCCTTTGCGTGCACTTGTGATCATTTCCCTTTGCTGACGGTGACGGCTAGAAATCCCAATTATCCGTTATGGATGGTTTTGCGGGGGCGTCATCCTTCCGGTGTGCGGCGCCCGCGAAAATGATCGCTCGGCGGGCGCAAGGGCGGGGCCGAGAAGGCATGGGCGGCGAAATGTCCGTTCGGCGGAGTGCGAACCCTGGTGCGGACGGGTCAGGGGATCGTGGCGTGGCCGTAACCGGCCGTTTCATTGCGAGGGCCCGGCGCGCGCTTCGCCGGACCCTCCGGATCTTCGCGGGATTCACCCCTGGTCACCGCCGTCACGCCAACCTCGGAGACATGCCCGCTCTGCGTATTCGTTAATGTCCTCAATGGCAATGCGGACAGGTCCGAATTTCGGATTTCTGGCCACCCCCGGAGTGCCGGGTCTAGGTTTGCCGTAACGCGTGCGCCGGCGCCCGCGCGAGCGGCGCGGCCGCCCCCCGAAAGGAGCGTCAGGCCGATGACCGATGGCACCCCCGGCCCGGATCAGGGGCCCGAGACGAAGATCAACACTGACGTTCCCCAGTCCGCCCGGATCTGGAACTACTGGCTCGGCGGCACCGACAACTACGAGGTCGACCGCATCGCCGGCGACGAGTACGTCTCGCTGTACCCGGGCATCGTGCCGCTCGCCCGCGCCGGCCGCTACTTCATGGACCGCGCGATCAGGTTCCTGATCCACGAGCGCGGCATCCGCCAGTTCATGGACTGCGGGACGGGCCTGCCCACGGTCGACAACACCCACGAGATGGCCCAGCGCGCCGCCCCCGAGGCGAGGGTCGTCTACGTCGACAACGACCCGCTCGTCCTCGCCCACGCGCGCGCGCTGATGACCGGCACGGACGAGGGCCGCACCGCTTACATCGACTGCAACCTGCACGATCCCAAGACGATCCTGGACCGGGCGGCGGAGACCCTTGACCTCACGCGGCCGGTCGCGCTGCTGCTCGTCAACGTCATGGGGCACATCGTCGATCCCGACGAGGCGATGCGCGTCGCGCGCGGGCTGATCGGCGGCCTGCCGCCCGGCAGCTACCTCATCCTGGACGACTGCACCGACGACAACGAGGCGTTCAACGCCGCGCAGCGCGCCTACGACGACACCGGGGCGATCCCGTTCCGGCTCCGCAGCCGCGAGTTCCTCTCCGGCTACTTCGACGGGCTGGAGATCGAGGAGCCGGGGCTCGTGACGGTCAACGAGTGGCGCCCGGACGTCGGCGTCGAGGTCGAGATCCTGCCGACGCTGTGCGGGGTGGCCCGCAAACCCTGACGCGGAGCCAGCCATCCGCCACGGAAAGATCGACGGTCTTCGGAGCCACAAGGCGGAGACCTTCCACGGAAGCGTCGCGGATCGTTCCCTTTCCAGCGCGTTCTGTGAAGGTATAGTCGATACGGCCGCTCACGCCGTCCCCCTTGATTGGAGTCCCCTTGGCCTCCGTCACGATCACCGGCAGAAGACAGTCCACCGCCGCGCACGGGGATCCCCTCGTCCCCAGGCTGCTGCTGGCGCGACGGCTTCGCGCGCTCCGCGAGTCGGCCGGCATCGGCCGGGCCGCCGCGGCGAAGGCGATCGGCGGATCCGACTCCAAGATCACGAGGCTGGAGCTCGGCCGCTCCGGCTGCTCGGCGCAGGACGTCGCCGATCTCCTCACCCTCTACGGCGCGGACGACGACGAGCGCACGACCCTGCTGGCGCTCGCCGAGCAGACCACGGCGCACCCCTGGTGGCACGCCGACGGCGACATCGTCCCGGTGTGGGTGCGGGCCTACCTCACCGCCGAGCAGGCGGCGAAGCTGGTCCGCACGTTCGAGCCGCAGTTCGTCCCCGGCCTGCTCCAGTCCGAGGAGTACGCCCGCGCCCTGATCCGCCGGGTCTCGCCGGAGGACGAGGTCGAGCGGCGGGTCGAGTTCCGGATGCGGCGGCAGCGCGTCCTGCGCCGCCGGCCCCGCCCGCTCAACCTGTGGGTCGTCCTGGACGAGCGGGCGCTGTGGCGGCCCATCGGCGGCCCGGCCACGATGCGCGCGCAGATCCGGCACATCATCGAGCTGTGCAAGCGGCCGAACGTCACCGTCCAGATCGCGCCCGGCGGGATCTGCGGACGGGTCGAGGGCGACGGACCGCTCACGCTCGTCCGGTTCCCGCAGCAGGGCCTGCAGGACATGGTGTACCTGGAGCGGACCGACAGCGCGCTCTACCCCGTCCGCCGGGTGGAGATCGAACGGCACTGGCACGTGTTCAACACGCTCGTCACCGAGGCCGCCCCGCCCGAGCACACGAGCCGGATTCTCGCCGGCATCCTCGCCACTTACTGACCGTTTCCGCCGGTCATCGCCTTATTTGGCCACTGCTGTACCGTTCCGTGCTCGCTGCCCGGGAATGAGCCTTGGCAAACGGCGCTCGCATGTCTCGTGGATCACATATTCCCGTCTGACCACTTCCGGTCTATATTCATAAATGACGGATATTCAGGAGGGTCCACGCGGTTACCAGGGGACGTACGCCACAGGACCCTCGTTGCCCGTGTTTACCGGGCGGGCACCCGGTTATCGGGCATGTTCGAACGCCCCGCACCACCGCCGCCCTCGAAGGAACGCCATGTCCGTCAGTGAGCGTTTGTGGAACGAGACAGAGGAACGCCGTTCTCGCGATGAACTGCAGACGGGGGAGAACTTTCCCGTCGCCAGCCGGCTCCTTCCGGCACGCCATCGCGCGCACCTGCTGAACGTGTACGGCTATGCCCGGCTCGTGGACGACATCGGGGACGAGGCGCCCCCCGGCGAGCGGGCCGGACTCCTCGACGCGGTCGAACGCGACCTCGACCGCGTCTACGCGGGCGCGCGCCCGGAGCTCCCGGCGATGCGCAACCTGGCCCGCACGATCACCGGCTGCGGGATCCCGGCCGAGCCGTTCCGCCGCCTCCTGCGGGCCAACCGGCAGGACCAGGAGGTCTCCCGGTACACGACTTTCGACGACCTGCTCGACTACTGCACCCTGTCCGCCGACCCCGTGGGGCACATCGTCCTGTACGTGTTCGGCGCCGCCACCCCGGACCGGCTCCGCCTCTCCGACAAGGTGTGCACGGCGCTGCAGATCATCGAGCACTGCCAGGACGTCGGCGAAGACCGCCGCAACGGCCGGATCTACCTCCCGCAGGACGACCTCCGCCGGTTCGGCTGCGCGGAGAGCGATCTCGACGCCGCCGTCACGCCGACCCGGCTGCGCGGCGTCGTCGCGCTCCAGGCGCGGCGGGCGCGGGAACTACTTGACGAAGGAGCGGACCTGACCGTCCGGCTCCGCGGATTCGCGCGCGTGGCCGTCGCCGGCTACGTGGCGGGCGGACTCGCGGCGCTGGCGGCATTGGACAAGAACGCGTACGACGTGCTGGGCGGCCCGTCACGACCGAGAAAACCGCGGCTCCTCCTCGAGTGGTCGCGGACTCTGGGAAGGAGATGAGGAGATGGACGAAGCCAGCGCGTACCGGCACTGCGAGGACGTGGTGCGCTCGCAGGCGCGCAACTTCTCGTACGGGATCCGCCTGCTGCCCCCGCCGAAGCGGCGCGCCCTGAGCGCCGTCTACGCGTTCGCGCGCCGGATCGACGACATCGGCGACGACCATGACGCGCCCGCCGCGACCCGGCTGGAGAAGCTGGCGGAGGAGCGCGCGCGGCTCGCCGACCCGGGCGGCGACCCGTCCGATCCCGTGCTGGTGGCGCTGGCGGACGCGGCGCGCCGCCACCCCATCCCGCTGGAGGCGTTCGGCGAGCTCATCGACGGCTGCGAGGCCGACGTCCGCGGCGAGACCTACGACACGTTCGACGACCTGCTCTGGTACTGCCGGTGCGTCGCGGGCGCCGTCGGGCGGCTGTCGCTCGGCGTGTTCGGCACGTCCGACCCCGGCACGGCCGGGCCGCGCGCCGACGCGCTCGGCGTCGCGCTGCAGCTGACGAACATCCTGCGGGACGTCCGGGAGGACGGCCTGAGCGGCCGCGTCTACCTCCCCGCCAAAGACCTCGCCAGGTTCGGCTGCACCCTGCACCTGGACGAGTCAGGTCAGTTCACCGACCCGCCCGACCACCTCGTCTCCCTCGTAAGGTTCCAGGCGTCGCGGGCGGCCGAATGGTACGAGACGGGGCTGCAACTGCTGCCGATGCTCGACCGCCGCAGCGCCGCCTGCGCCGGAGCGATGGCGGGCATCTACCGGCAGCTCCTGAAACGCATCAGGGCCGATCCGCTCGCCGCGCTGCAGACCCGGACGTCGCTGCCGGCCTGGGAGAAGGCCACGGTGTCCGCCAAGGCGATGGCGGGGATCCACCGATGAGCCCCGCGGCGGGGGACGGGCACGTCGCGGTCGTCGGCGGCGGGCTCGCGGGGATCACGGCCGCGCTGGCGCTGCAAGAGGCCGGGCTGCGCGCGACGGTCTACGAGGCGCGGCCCCGGCTCGGCGGCGCCACGCACTCCTTCGAACGCGACGGCCTCACCGTCGACAACGGGCAGCACATCTTCCTGAAATGCTGCACCGCCTACCAGGGGCTTCTCGGGCGGCTGGGCGCGGAGGACAAGGTGCGCGTCCAGGACCGCTTCGACGTCCGCGTCCTCACCCCGGAGGGCCACGGCGGGCGGCTGCGCCGGGCCAAGGCGCCGGGGCCGCTGCACCTGATGCCCGCGCTCGCGCGGTACGCGCTGCTTTCGCCGGGCGACCGGCTGCGCGCCGTCCGCGCGTCGCTGGCGCTCGACCGGCTCGACCCGGACGACCCGGCGCTCGACGGGTCGAGCATGGGCGGCTGGCTCGCCGTCCACGGCCAGCGCGAGCGGGCCCGGCACGCGCTGTGGGAGCTGTTCGTCACGGCGGCCCTGAACATGAAGCTGGACGAGGCCGCGCTCGGGCCCGCCGCGTTCGTGTGCCAGACGGCGCTGCTCGGCCGGTCCGACGCCGCCGACATCGGCGTCCCGTCCGTGCCGCTCGGGGAGCTGCACGGCACGATCGCGGCGGCGCGGATCGAGGAGAGCGGGGGGCTCGTCCGGCTCGGCGCGAAGGTCACGGCGATCGAGGACGGGCCGAAGCTCGTCGTGAACGGCGAGCCGGTGAGCGCGGACGCCGTCGTGGTCGCGGTGCCGCACCGGGTCGCGTCCTCGCTCGTCCCGGCGGACGCGTGCCCGGACCGGGCGGAGTGGGCGGGGCTCGGGTCGAGCCCGATCGTCAACGTTCATGTCGTCTACGACCGGCCGGTGCTGGACGAGCCGTTCGTCGCCGCGATCGACTCGCCCGTCCAGTGGGTCTTCGACCGGACGGCGATCAGCGGCCTGCCGTCCGGCCAGTACCTGGCGGTGTCGGTGTCGGCGGCCGACCGCTGGATCGACACGCCCACCGCCGAGCTGCGCGAGGTCTACCTCGCCGCGCTGGAGCGGCTGTTCCCGGCCGCCCGCCGCGCCCGCGTCACCGACTTCTTCGTGACGCGGGAACGGCACGCCACATTCCGCCAGAGCCCCGGCAGCGGCGCGCTGCGCCCCGCGTCCGCGACCCGGCTGCCGTGGCTGTTCCTCGCCGGCGCGTGGACGGACACGGGCTGGCCCGACACGATGGAGGGAGCAGTGCGCAGTGGTCTCAGCGCCGCCCGGCTGGTCCGGCGGCATCTGACCGGGACGGGCGCCGACGTGGGCGCCGGCGCGGGGGTGAGCCCCCGATGACCGCCGTGCCTGCCTCGATGACGGACGGGCGCGCGCTGGTGGACCGGGCGATGCGCGCGTCCGCCGAACGGCTCGACCCGTGGACCCGCCGCGTCGTCGCCTACCACCTCGGCTGGACCGACGAGCAGGGCCGTCCGGCCGCCGCCGGCGGGAAGGCGCTGCGCCCGGCGCTGGCGCTGCTGTCGGCCCGCGCCGCCGGGACCCCCTACGAGACCGCGCTGCCGGGCGCGGTCGCCGTCGAGTTCGTGCACGCGTTCTCGCTGCTGCACGACGACATCATGGACGGCGACCGGACCCGCAGGCACCGTCCCGCCGCGTGGACGGTGTTCGGCCCGTCCGCCGCGATCCTCGGCGGCGACGCGCTGCTGGCGCTGTCCGAGGAGCTGCTGCTTGAGGAGCAGACGCGCGGCGCGCACTGGGCGGCGCGCGCCCTGACCGCCGCGACGCAGCGGCTCATCTCCGGCCAGGCGCTCGACCTCGGGTTCGAGCAGCGCGACGACGTCACCCTCGACGAGTGCCTGACGATGGCGGCCGACAAGACCGGCGCGCTGCTCGCCTGCGCCTGCTCGATCGGGGCGATGCTCGGCGAGGGGCCGACCCGGCTGGTCACCGCGCTGACCGGGTTCGGGACCGAGATGGGCCTGGCGTTCCAGCTCGTGGACGACCTGCTCGGCATCTGGGGCAGCCCGGCCACGACCGGCAAGCCGGTGCTGGCCGACCTGCGGGCCCGCAAGAAGTCGCTGCCCGTCGTGTTCGCGCTGACCGCCGGGACCGCCGCGTCGGAGCGTCTCGCCGAGCTGTACGCCCTTCCGGGGCCGCAGCCGGAGGACGTCCTGCGGGAGATGGCGCGGCTGGTCGAGGCGGCCGGCGGACGGGAATGGGCCGCGGCCGAGGCGGACCGCCGGATCGCGTCGGCGGAGAAGCGGCTCGCCGACTCCGGCATGGACGACCACGTCCGCGCCGAATTCCGCGACATCGCCCTTTTCGTCACCTCCCGGGACCACTGAACCCCCCATACGCGGAAGAGGAGCGCTGTATGACAACGACCGACGTGTCCGGACTCACCGGTGCCGCCGCTGCCGCCGCCGGCGCGGCCCGCGACCATCTGCTCGGCCTGCAGTCGCCCGAGGGCTGGTGGAAGGGCGAGCTGGAGACCAACGTGACCATGGACGCCGAGGACCTGCTGCTCCGCCAGTTCCTCGGCATCCGGTCCGAGAGCGAGACGGCGGAGGCGGCGCGCTGGGTCCGCTCGCGGCAGCGCGAGGACGGGACGTGGGCGAACTTCCACGGCGGGCCGCCCGACCTGTCCACGACGGTGGAGGCGTACGTCGCGCTGCGCCTCGCGGGCGACCCCGTGGACGCCGACCACATGCGCCGGGCGGCGAAGTACGCGCGGGACGCGGGCGGCATCGAGGCCACCCGCGTGTTCACCCGGATCTGGCTGGCCCTGTTCGGGCAGTGGTCGTGGGACGACCTGCCCGTCATGCCGCCCGAGCTGATGTACCTGCCGAAGCGCGTCCCGCTGAACGTGTACGACTGGGCGTGCTGGGCGCGGCAGACGATCGTGCCGCTGACCGTGCTCGGGTCGCTGCGTCCCGTCCGGGCGCTGCCGTTCGACCTGCCCGAGCTGCGCAGCGGCGTCCGTCCGGTGAAGGACGAGAAGGGCTGGGGACGGTTCTTCAACGGCCTCGACCGCGTCCTGCACGTGTACGAGAAGCGCCCGGTGCGGCCGCTGCGGACGGCGGCGATGCGCCGCGCCGCCGACTGGATCATCGCCCGGCAGGAGGCGGACGGCTGCTGGGGCGGGATCCAGCCGCCGTGGGTGTACTCGCTGATGGCGCTGCACGAGCTCGGCTACGGCCTCGACCATCCGGTCATCCGGCGCGGGCTGGACGGTTTGGAACGCTTCACGATCCGGGACGAGAAGGGCCGCAGGCTGGAGGCGTGCCAGTCCCCGGTCTGGGACACCGTCCTGGCCATGAACGCGCTCGGCGACGCGGGCGCGCCCGCGGACGACCCGGCGCTGCGGCGCGCCGCCGCGTGGGTCGTCGGCGAGGAGGTCCGCGGGCCGGGGGACTGGTCGGTGCGGCGGCCAGGGCTCGCGCCGGGCGGCTGGGCGTTCGAGTTCGACAACGACGTCTACCCCGACACCGACGACACCGCCGAGGTGATCCTCGCGCTGCGGAAGGTCGACTTCCCGGAGGCCGAGGCACCGATCGGGCGGGCCGTCCGCTGGCTGGAGGGCATGGCGTCCCGCGACGGCGGCTACGGGGCCTTCGACGCCGACAACACCCAGGACCTCTGCAACAAGCTGCCGTTCTGCGACTTCGGCGCGGTCATCGACCCGCCGTCCGCGGACGTCACCGCGCACGTCGTGGAGGCGCTCTGCGGCGAGGGCCTCGCGGAGTCGCCGACCGTCAAGCGGGCCGTTGTCTGGCTGCTGAAGGCCCAGGAGGCGGACGGGTCGTGGTTCGGACGCTGGGGAGCCAACCACGTGTACGGGACGGGCAGCGTCGTCCCGGCGCTGGTCGCGGCAGGGGTCGGCCGGGGCAAACCCGCGATCCGTCGCGCGGTGGCGTGGCTGGAGCAGCATCAGAACGACGACGGCGGCTGGGGCGAGGACCTGCGCTCCTACGACGACCCGTCCTGGGTCGGGCGGGGCGAGTCGACGGCGTCGCAGACGGCCTGGGCGCTGTTGGCGCTGCTGGCCGCCGGCGAACGCTCCCCGGCCGTGGACGCCGGCGTCCGCTGGCTCGTCGACAACCAGCGCCCCGACGGGACCTGGGACGAGGACCAGTACACCGGCACCGGTTTCCCCGGCGACTTCTACATCAACTACCACCTCTACCGGCTGGTCTTCCCGATCAGCGCGCTCGGCCGCTATCTGTCCAAGGAGGTCCGACCATCATGAGCATGCCGCTTCGTCAAAGCGTCCGCATCGGAAGCTATATCCTCCGCAACAAGATTCGCGGCAGGGACAAGTTCCCTCTCATCGTCGAACTCGAACCGCTCTTCGCGTGCAATCTCGCGTGCGCCGGATGCGGCAAGATCCAGCACACGCACGACATCCTGAAGAAACGGATGCCGGTCGAGCAGGCCATCGCCGCCATCAAGGAGAGCGGCGCCCCGATGGTGTCGATCGCGGGCGGCGAACCGCTCATGCACCCGCAGATCGACGAGATCGTCGGCGAGCTCGTCAAGATGAAGAAGTTCGTCTTCCTGTGCACGAACGCGCTGCTCATCCCGAAGAAGCTCGACAAGTTCAAGCCGTCGCCGTACTTCGCGTGGGCGGTGCACATCGACGGGCTGAAAGAGCGGCACGACGCGTCCGTCTGCAAGGAAGGCGTCTTCGATGACGCGGTCGCCGCCATCAAGGAATGCCAGCGGCGCGGTTTCCGCGTGACGACGAACACGACGTTCTTCAACACCGACACACCGCAGACGGTCATCGACGTCCTCAATTACCTCAACGACGACCTCAAGATCGACGAGATGATGATCTCGCCGGCGTACGCGTACGAGAAGGCGCCCGACCAGGAGCATTTCCTCGGCGTCCAGGAGACCAGGGAACTGTTCCGCAAGGCGTTCGCGGACGGACGCCGCAAGCGCTGGCGCTTCAATCACTCCCCGCTCTTCCTGGACTTCCTGGAAGGCAAGGCGGATTTCGCGTGCACCGCGTGGGGAATCCCGTCCTATTCCTTGTTCGGCTGGCAGCGTCCCTGCTACCTGATGTCGGACGGCTACGCCCAGACCTACAAGGAGCTCATCGAGGAGACCGACTGGGACGCCTACGGACGAGGCCGCGACCCGCGCTGCGCCAACTGCATGGCGCACTGCGGCTACGAGCCCACCGCCGTCCTGAGCACGGTCAGCTCGCTGAAGGAGTCGATCCGGGCCGTCCGCGAGAAGTGAGTGTCGCCGGCTCGCCGCGTCACGGTCGGCCCACTCCGGGGACGTCCACCCGCGTGACGAGTACCTGACCGCTGCCCGGCGCCACCGGGTGCTCCTCGGTCATGCCGAGGAACTCGGCGGCCACGATGAACAGCGACCTGCCGTCGGGGCCGCCGAGTGCGCAGGCGAATCCGCCGCGGTCCAGAGCGACCGTGTCCAGGACGGCACCGCCCTCGGCGACGCGCACGCACCGCTCGTTGGGCACGTCGGCGTACCAGACGGCGCCTTCGGCGTCGAGGCAGATGCCGTCCGGGGTGCCCTCACCCAGGTCGGCCCAGATGCGCCGGTTCGACAGGTCGCCGTCGGCTTCGATGTCGAAGGCCAGCAGGCAGTGCCGGTACGAGTCCGCGACGATCAGGGTGGAGTCGTCGGGCGTGACCGCCATCCCGTTGGGGAAGGCGATGTCGTCGGCGACCTGCCGCACCGAGCCGCCGCCGGCGGCGGCCAGCGAGACGCTGCCCGGCTTGGAGACCTGCCCGGTCATCGGGTCGAAGCCCACCCGGTTGACGTAGGCGTTTCCGCGCCCGTCGAGCGCGATGTCGTTCCAGCCCGGCTCGCCGAGGTCCGCGTGGACGGCCAGGTTCCCGCCGCGTTCGCGGCGCAGGATGCGTCCGTCCGAGGACGACACGAGCAGCAGCCGCCCGTCCGGAAGGAAGGCGGTGCACAGTGGCAGCGACTTCACGCGCGCGACCACCTCGTTGCGGCCGTCGAGGTCGACGGCGACGACCTCGCCAGCCGTCCAGTCGGAGAAGTACAGGCGGTCGTCGTGCCAGCGCGGCGACTCCACCAGTCCGCGTCCGTCGAGCAGCGTCCGGACCTCAGCCATGAGCGTCTCACCCCAAACCGTTGCGCGCCTGCCCCTGTGGCGGCGTCTCACCTCCTACACGAACGGCCACCGCCCGGATCGACATTGGCCGGAGAGATTTTTGGGGTCAGGTGTAGCGGCGCAGGACCATGCGGCGCTCGCCGTTCTCGCCGAGGACGTCGGAGTCGATCTCGTAGCCGTTGTCCTCGGCGTAGCGGAGCGCGGCGGCGTGCCCGTAGGCGCGGTTGAGCTTCGCCAGCCACGCCTGGTCGAAGCGGCTCCTGTCATAACCGCTGATGATCGCCTCGAAGGCGCCGTCCGGGCGGCGGCGGAACCCGAGGTCGTTGCTCAGCCTCCCGATGTGGCGCCGGCGGACGATCACCTCGGCGCGCTCCGGACGGGCGTCGCCCTGGTACCCGTACAGCGTCTGCGGCTCGTCGTGCGTCTCGATCGAGGGGAACCCGACCGCCGCGAGCGCCGCGGCGAGCAGGTCGGCGTCGCGGAGCGTGGTGCGTACCCGGGTGAAATGTGACATGGCGGTCCTCGCTTCAGGCCAGCCGGACGACGGGCTGCCGGTCCAGTACCAGCACCTGGCGGTGCAGGTCATAGGCGGTGACGGTCAGGCGCTTGTGCGCGTCGACGCGGAACTCCAGACGGAAACGGTCCTGGCCCGCGACGGCGGGCGGATCGGCGACCAGGAACGTCGGGCTGTCCTCGTTCAGCCACAGCATCGAGCGCTCCTGGCGCTGCTGCGGGGTGACGGCCACGGCGCGGGCGCCGCCGCTCGCGTCGAAGGCGATCTCCAGCTCGGCGCCGGTGTCGCGGTAGGTCGCGTGCGCGAGCTCGTAGACGGCCAGGCCGAGCCGCCGCTGCCGGTCGTGCACCGCCTTGACGGTGATCGTCCGGACGGGCTCGGGCGTCGGGTACGCGGTGCCCGCCTCGACCAGCGTCTCGAACTCGTACGCGCCCGTCTCGCCGTCGACGTGCCGGATGGCGTAGTCGTGCTGGACGTGGTCGTACAGCTCGCTGCCTCCCGCGATACCGGCCGCGCCGGTGGCGACCGCCTCCAGCGGACGGTCGAGGCGGACCACGTCCGGGTCGAAGTGCAGGGCGACGAGGTCCTGGACGGCGGGGATGAGGCAGCTCCCGCCGACGAGGAACACCCGCCGGAGGTCGTCCACGCCGAACCCGCGTCCGGCCGCCGCCTCCAGGCACCCGCGCAGCGCCTGGTTGACGCGCCGCAGCACGCCCTTGTCGCGGAGCAGCGCGTCGAACTCGGCGCGCGTGACGGTGACCCGGTGCGTCTCGCCGGTGCGGGCGTCGTCAGCCTCGATCTCGGCCCGCGGAGCCGTGGCGAGGGCGCGTTTGGCCTGCTCGGCGGACGCCAGGAGGCGGCGGAACACCCGGTTGTGCCCGATCTGGTCGCCCGCGGGGAGGGACAGGCGCGCGACGGCGTGCTCGGCGAGGAGCGCGTCGATGGTGTTGCCGCCCAGGTCCAGGCCCCTCTTGGCGATGGTGCGCACCCCGGCGCCCGCGCCTGCCGCGTCGGGCTCCTGCACGCGCACCACCGACACGTCGAGGGTGCCCGCGCCGAAGTCGACGACCGCGAACGCGTCACCGGGGTTGAGGCGGGCGTGGTAGCCGACGGCGGCGGCGGTGGCCTCGTCCACGACCCGCAGGCGGGCGGCGGGCAGCCCGTCCCGGACCTCGCGCACCAGCCAGTCGCGATAGCGGTCGAACGACTCGACGGGCGCGGTCGCGACGATCTCCAGGTCGTCGTCCTCGACGGCGAGCAGGGCGAGCGCCATGACGTCGCCGAGGAACCGCGTCGCGGCCTCCCTGCCGGTGATCGTGCGGCCGCCGACCTTGCGCGGCGCGTCGTAGGCGTGCCCGGACACGTTCGCCTTGGTGGACGCGAACACCGTGACGCCCGGCGTCTCGAACAGCTCCGGAGTGACCTGGGAGCCGAGACGGCGGGCGCCGCCGTCGTCCGCGTAGGCGATCAGCGACGGCACGACCCGCTGCATCGGCCCGGGACCGGCCTCCCGCAGCACGTCGACGCCGGGGAGCGGGATCGGCGCGCCCCGGCCGTGCTCGGCGTCCCAGCCCGCGACGACCGTGTTCGCGGTGCCGAAGTCGATGCCGATACGGGTCGTCATGCGTCTCCGCCCTGCTGCCGGGACAGCGCGATGTCGGTGGGTCCGGCCGCGGGCGCCGGGCCGGTGCCGAGTGCGATGTCGCCGCCGAAACGGTGCGCCAGGCAGTTGCCCAGCAGATCGAGCGCGTCCCGCACGGCGGGGTCAGCGATTTTCAGGCGGAGTTCGCGCGTCCGTTGGAGATCCTGCGGGGTGCAGTGCAGAAAGGGCCGCTCAAGGAACGCGCGTGCCGTGGGCAGGTGGCGGCTGTGGATCTCTAGGGTCTCGTGTTGCATCTCGCCCGATGACGTGACGAGCATGTCTCCGGCGAGCGGCATGGCGAGGAACCGGCGGAATTTCTCCCGCGTGGCCTGCAGCCAGGGAATGCCGGGATGGACGCCGCCGAAATGAGGGGTCACCAGATTGGCCGTGAGCACCTGGTGGGCGAAGAACGGGTCCAAGGACGATCCCTCCCACTCCTCGACGGGCCAGCGGTCGCGGACGGGGCCGTCGTGCGCGCCGGTGCGGTGCGGGGCGCCGTCCGGCGGGAGCTCCCAGATCTCGGTGTGCTGGCTGATGGTGAGTCCATCGCGCGCGTGCCCGTGCACGGCCAGGGTGTTCGGGCCGAGGAAGGAGAGCGCGTCGATGGAGCAGTCGCCCGCGAACTCGTCCGCCGGTATCTTCCGGACGTCCGCCCCGTCCTCCGTCGTCACGAAGATCTCGTTGCGGAGGTCGGAGAAGGCGATCAGGCGGGCGGCCGGAAGCGTCGTCAACTGGCACCGGTTCTCAAGCGAGACGGCCCTGCCGGCCATCATCTTCCGGAACGAATGGACGGGCACGAGCCGCAATCGATCGGCGCCCGGATCGGCGAACGCCAGGCCCTCCAGATGAATCATCACCGCGCCGCGCGACGTCCTCCGCAGGTGCGGTGACATCCCCTCGGGCGAGTCGAATGTGTGCCGTTCAGGGAAGACCCGATCGAGGTGCCAGCGGAGATCGGTCCGGCGGCTGAGGAGGATCTCGTCGCCGAGGTGCAGCAGCGGATGGAGAAATCCGGAATCCGTTCTGCCGGTGAAATGCAGGGTGCTTTCGCCGGCGCCGATCCGCACTGTCTCCACGTGGAGGGTCGTCGGCGTGGACCGGTCTTCCGGCCAGCTCACGGCCAGTTCGGCGGAGTCCGGAGAGATGGAAGCCGCCATGCTGTTCCGCGGCGTCCCGAACGTGGTCAGGTGCTCGGCGGGCAAGCGGCCGACCGTCGCGCGCAGCTCCTGCCAGGGCCGGGCGGTCAGCAGCGCGAGCAGGTCGGCGTCGTCCCCGGTGCGTTCGTCCTCCGGGAGGAGCCGCGCCGCGGCGGCGGCCTTGGCGAGGGGCAGGTCGCGGACGAGGCCGCGCAGCTCCGGCCAGCGCCGACACTCCGCCAGATGGTGCCCGAGGTAGTCGAGCTCGGCGTCGGACATCTCGGCGACCCGGTCGCGCCGCTCGCCCGCGACCACCACCCGGATCAGGTCGGAGTCGCCCTCGGCGGCCATGATCGTGCGCAGGCGGGCGCGGACGTCCGGGGCCGCCGTCCGGTAGGCCATCGCCAGTAGCGTGCCGTCGCCGTCCAGCGCCCGATGCTGCTCGTGCTGCCCGGTGCGCACGAAGAACGCGGCGCGCTCCACCGGATCGGACGGGGCGAGATGGTGCGCGACGCAGAACGCCGTGAGATCCGGCGACTCGACGGCGACGGCGCACAGGGTTTCCACGGCGTCCGGTTCGGGGTGCGCGGCCAAGCGGGCGCGGGCCCGGTCGCCGATCGGGTGGTCGAAGCGCGCGGCGGCCTCGGCCAGCACGTCCGGGGCGAGGTCCGCGTCATCGTCTCCGCGCGCAAGCCTGCTGAGGGACGCGACGCGAGGAGCCGCGTCAGGTGCGGCGGCCCGGCCCCAGCCGTCGAGGAGTGACCACAGGCGGTCGTCGTGTTCGTCCAGCCAGTCGGTCCAGGCGGCGTTGACGAGCATGTCCGGTGGAGGCGACAGGACGTCCAGCAGCGGGGACGCCCAGCGCTGTAAGGAGACGTCCAGCCACGTCCGCCACATCGTCTCGCTCAGAGGAGACCCGGTCGCCTGCGCGAACGCGCGCACGGCCGCGGGATCACCCGCCTCCGCCGCACGCACCACGGTACGGACGGCCCTCGTCCGCGCCGCGCCCCGACGCGGATAGACCCTGAGCAGCAGCACGGCGCCCCGGACGTTCACCTACACCTCCAGCACCGGCACCTGGTGTCCGGCCGCCAGCTCGGCCTCGGTGAAGGACGCCGACTGCGCGCGTCCCTCCCGCAGCCAGGTGCGCAGGTCCTCGATGACCTCGCGCTGCGACGTGCTCAGCGGGACGGTCCGCGCCGCCGCCCGCGCGATGTCGCCCGTCGTGATGTCGCGCTCCTCGGCGAACGCCTCGTACATCGCGTCCACGATGACCTGCTCCAGCTCGGCGCCGACGAACCCGTCGCAGTCCCGCGCCAGCCGGTGCACGTCGAACGCCTCCGGCCTGCGGCCGCGTTTCCGCAGATGGACGGTGATGATCTCGCGGCGCTCCTCCTCGGTGGGCAGGTCGAGGAAGAAGATCTCGTCGAACCGCCCGCGGCGCAGCGTCTCCGGCGGCAGCGCGCTGACGTCGTTGGCCGTCGCGACGACGAACACCGGCGCGGTCTTCTCCTGCATCCACGTCAGCACGGTCCCGAAGACGCGCTGCGAGGTGCCGCCGTCATGCCCGCCCGCGGCCAGCGCCTTCTCGACCTCGTCGATCCACAGCACGCACGGGGACACGGTCTCGGCCAGCCGCAGCGCGCGGCGCACCCGCTCCTCCGACTCGCCGACCAGCGAGCCGTACAGCGCGCCGACGTCCAGCCGCAGCAGCGGCAGCCGCCACAGCCCGCCGATCATCTTCGCGGTGAGGCTCTTGCCCGTGCCGGGGATGCCGATCAGCGCGATCCCCTTCGGCGCGGGCAGCCGGAACTCGCGGGCCGCGTCGCCGAAGGCGCGCTCGCGCAGCCGCAGCATTCCTTCAGCACGCCCAGGCCGCCGAGGTCGTCGGGGCTCTCCTCGGCGGTGTAGAACTCCAGCGCCTCGCTCTCCCGGATGACGGCCTTCTTCTCCGCCACGACCGCGTCGATGTCGCGGTCGTCCAGCACGTCGTCCCGGACGATCGCCTTCGCGAACGCCTGCCGGGCGCGCGCCGCGGTGAGGCCCAGCGCCGCCTGCGCCAGCCTGCCGCGGCCCGCCGGGGTGAGGGTGCACTTCACGCCCTTGGTGTTGTCGATGAGGTGGTCGAGCTCGCGGCGCAGCGCCTCGCCGTCCGGGAGCGGCATCTCCACCACCACCGCGTCGTCGCCCAGCTCCACCGGAACGGCCCGCAGCGGCGTCGTGACGATCAAGGACGAGCCGGTGTAGACGAGCTTGTCGGCGAGGTTGCGCAGCCGCCGCCGGACCACCGGGTCCCGCTCCCAGAACGCGTGGAAGTCCTTGAGGACGTACAGGTCGCGGCGTGCGGGCTCCTTCACCGCCAGGTCCTGGATCTTGGCGAGCACGTCCGGTGGCGAGACCGCCTTCGGGAGCTGCCGTCCTTCCGCCGATTCCAGGCCGGAGGCGACGTCCCAGGTGATCAGATCGGCGGACGGGTCGCGGTCGCGGCGCACCCGGTCCAGCATCTGCAGCGCCCGCCGCTCCTCGACGGTGACCAGCACGATCAACGCGACGCGGGCGCGGAGGTACAGCCGGATCTCGTCCTGGACGGCGTCGCTGCCCATCGGAGGCTCGCTGTCCATCAGAGGCTCCGGCCCGGCGCGGCCATCCCGGTGACCGTGACCGTCCCGCCGGTGATCGTGATCTCCAGCTCGGGGACGGCCGCCAGGTCGTCCGGCCCGTAGCGATCGGTGCGCATCCAGTACTCCTTGTTCGACGAGCCGCGCAGCCCGCGGGCCACGCGCAGCCGCTCGTTGTAGCGTCCGGCGATCACCAGGTCGGCGTCCGCGACGGCCGCCGCCCGCGCCGGATCGGTCTCGATCTCCCGGCGGGCGAAGCCGGTCAGCACGATCACGCCCAGGCCGCTGCGCGCCTTCACCTCGGCGCAGAACGCGGCGATCGCGGCCGGTTGCTCCAGCGGCTCCCCGCCGGTCAGCGTCACGCCGTCCAGGTGCGCGGCGTCCGCCAGCACGTCCGCGGCGACGTCACCGGCCGTCCGGACGGACGCGCCGCCGCCGTCCTCCGCATGCGTCTCGGGGTTGAAGCAGCCGGAGCACCCGAGCGCGCAGCCCTGGCTCCAGATCACATACCGCGTGCCCGGCCCGTTGGCGACGCTGCGCGGCAGGACGGCGTGCACCCGCCACGGAACCCGCGGACCGGTCATCCCTGCCATTGGCGGGCCTGCTCGTCGGCCTCGGCCTGCTGGTACGCCTCCTCGGTGAGCTCGTGATGTTCGACGTCCCCGCCGAGCGCCTGGACGAGGGGGCCGGTGTCGTCCAGGCACCGCGTACCGGCCACGCCCTCGACTCTCAGCTCCACGGCGCCGTCGGGTCGGATGACGATCTCGATCTTCTCCTCGGCCATCGCGCACACCCCTCAGCGGAACCGGGCCGTCCCGAACATCTCGTCCATTCTCCAGCAAATCCGGCCGCGAAGGATGTGATCTAGATCTGACGTAGTACGGATCGCCGAGCGCGGAGTACGGAGTGCCCAGCGCGGAGCCGATACCCGAGAGGGACGCCCATCCGGTCCGCCCGCTCCTAGCGTGATGATCACGTGAAGAGACGGGAGAGGCCATGCTTCGCAAAGTGATCGCCGCCGCCGGCATCGTGGGACTGGCGGCGGCGGGGACGGTGACGATGCCGGGAGCGTCCGCGTCCGCGGACGACGATCATCGGAGGCTCAGGCTCCTGATCCAGCGGATCGCCACGCAGGACGGGGCGCCGGGCGCGATGGCGCGGGTCGAGGAGCGCGACGGGCGGAAGACGGTGATCAGGAGCGGCGTGGGCGACCTCGGGACCGGCGCGCCCATCCCGGAGGACGGCCACTGGCGGATCGGCAGCATGACCAAGCCGTTCGTCGCGACCGTGGTGCTCCAGCTCGTCGGCGAGGACGAGGTCGAACTGGACGCGCCCGTCGACCGGTACCTGCCCGGCCTGGTCGACCGCAGGATCACCGTCCGGCACATCCTCCAGCACACCAGCGGCCTGCCGGACTACCTGAAGCACCTGTCCATGCCGGACATCATCGCGAATCCGCTCACCGGCCACGACCGGCGCGACCTGCTGGCCACGGCCCTGAAGCATCCGCCGCTGTTCAAGCCCGGCAAGGGGTGGTCGTACGGCAACACCGGCTACCTGCTCGCCGGGATGCTGATCGAGAAGGTCACCGGGCGCCCGTACGGCGAGGAGATCAAGCGGCGCATCCTCGAGCCGCTGGAGCTGCGCCACACCTACGTGCCCGTCGAGGAGTCGTTCCTGCCGCGGCCGCACCCGCGCGGCTACGTCCGCACCGCACCGGACGCGGCGCCGCTCGACCGGACGCGGCTCAACCCCTCGGTCGCGCCGTCCAGCGGGAACATGGTCTCGACGGCGTCCGACGTGAACCGCTTCTTCGGCGCCCTGCTCGGCGGACGGCTGCTCGACCGTCCCGAGCTGCGCGAGATGATGACCACCCGCCGCACCGGACGCGAGTCGGGCTCGAGGTACGGCCTCGGGCTGGAGCGCGTCCGGCTGCCCTGCGGCGGCCACCTGTGGGGTCATGCCGGGGACTTCATCGGGTTCTCCACCCGCAGCGGCGTCAACGCGGACGGCAGGACGGTCACCATCATGGCCAACCTCAAACCCGGGAACACCGACGCCCAGGACGACGACCTGGCCGCCGCCCTCACGACGGCTCTCTGCGACTGAGGTCCGTCCTCGCCCCGGTCGTGGTTCCGCCACCCGATCGGGGTTCGGCGGCGGCCTGCGCTCGGGCCGCGGGCGCCCGGGCGCAGGTGAGGGCCACCAGCGGCAGCAGCGTGACGAGCCCGAACGTCACCAGCCGGATGCCGTAGTCGTTCACCACCGCGCCGATCGCGCACGTGGTCAGGACCGCCGCGAGCGTGGGACGCAGCGTCGGCCACGCGCGCAGCGCCGCGTCGAGGTAGCCGGGCGAGAACCGGCCGGGCCATGCCAGCGTCACCACCAGGACGGCCAGGACGAGCGCGGTCCCCCAGGCCAGGGGCCCGCCCGCGAGCGAGCCGAGCGCGTACCCGGCCTTGCGCTCGACGAGCTGCCAGGCCTGCCCTTCGAGGACGTCCTGGACGAACCGTCCGGCATGGGTGCGCGAGGCGGCAGGACGCAGCCAGTCCGCCACCGCGACGGCCGCGACCGCAAACACCGCCGCCGACCCGACCGCGACCAGCCGCGCGAAGGTCAGCCGCACCCCGGCGACCGCGAAGGCCAGCACCGCGACGCCCGGGATCAGGGCCAGCCCGCCGCCGACGTCCGCGCCCCAGGACGGCCACGTGTCGACGCCGGCGGCCACGACGCCGATCAGCACGACCGCCGCGGTCGCGGCCCGCCGCCGTCCGCGCTCGATCAGCTCGGCCGCCGCCGCTCCCGCCAGCACCAGCGCGGCGACGGAGAACACGGCGAACGTGGAGTTGCCGAACCCGTAGTACCGCCCGCCGTACAGCGCGGACGGGCCGAACGGGCTGGCGCGGTGCAGCAGCGTGCCGGTCGCCGCGTCCACGACCAGCACGCTGAAGGTCAGCAGGCTGACGGCCAGCGGCACCCGCCACAGCGGACGCGCGGGCAGCAGCCACACCGGCACCGCCGCGACCGCGAGGGTGAACACGAGGGCGCCCCACAGCGCCGCGCCCTGGAACGGGGCGTGCCACCACCGTGTCAGCGACATCAGATACACCGACACCGGAAGCACCGAGAAGACAAGCGCCGCGTGAATGAAGCCGCGCTTCTGCCACGGTCTCGGCGTCCGGCCGCGGCGCGACGTGATCACCGCGGTGCCGTACAGGACGAACTGGGCCGTCGCCACGACCAGAAGGAGCAGCCCCGCCCAGCGCCGCAGCGTCTGGTCGGTCGTGGTGACGGCTCCGAGCTCGTGGACGGTCGTGGTCGGGTCGGCGGGACGAGCGCGGCCCAGCGAGATCGGCGCGCCGCTGAACTCCGCGGGCTCGGGCGCGCCGACCGCGTCGAGGAGGGTGCTCGGGACGTCCAGCAGCCGCACCACCCCGCCCCAGCGGGTCGAGGTGACCGTGAGCAGCGCCGGGTCCTTGCGCGACGCCGTCGCCGGGCCTGCGACCATGCTCACCGCCAGATGCGGCGTCCCGCCCGGCGGCTCGGTGACGCCCTGGACCAGCACGGTGGTGCCGCCGTCCAGGCGTTCCAGCACATTCCCCGCGAACGCGTCGATCTTGGCCAGGGAGTTGAGCCGTCCGGAGCCGGACTCCACGACCTGGCCGCCGTCGATCACCGTGACGGGGCAGCGGAGCGCGGCGTCGTCCACGGTGGCGCTGTAGCGTGCGACGGTCCCGTCGGGACGGGCCAGCGCGACGGCGGCGCCGGGGCCGATGGCCGTCTCGCATCCTTCGTGCTCGGCCAGCGCCCGACCGAGTTCCCCCGGATGCGGGGAGAACTCCGACCGGGACTGGGCTTCGACGAGCTCGTCCCATCGCCCCACGCGCGCCTCGCCGTCGCCCGCGATCCGGGGGAGGGGCTCGCATTCGCCCTCGTCCGAGCGGGGCCCCGCGCTGGACTGGCCCGCCGACAGCGACAGCCACCCATCGGACGCGCACGCCGGGCCGCCCGTCGTCCGCACCGTCGCGGCACCCGCCGCCGCGCCCGTGGCGCCGCCGGAGGGCGCGCCGCCGGTGAGGAGCCGCCACAGGTGCGGGGTCTGGTCCTCGCGGATGTCGCCCCACGCCAGCCCCGCGACGCCGATGACCACCACCGGCGCCCGCACCGGACGGACGTCCCCGCCCGACCGTCCCGCGAGCTGCGCCGCCGCCGACCCGACGACCAGGCACAGCAGCACGGCCGACCACGCCACCGCGATCCCGGCCCGCCTCCGGCGCTCTTCGATCATGAAGCCAGAGTCCAGGCGCCCGGATGGCTCCGCAACCGGAAAGGACGAATCACACCTTTACGTGATGTCCCGCCGGACGGTCGTGACCGTGGCGATGGCCGCGAACGCCAGCCCGTATCCGAGGAGCAGCAGCACCCCGCCCCAGGCCGGCAGCGTGTCCAGCTCGCCCGGCCCGCCGAACACCGACGTGGTGAACGTGATCGCCCGCACCGCCCCGGCGGGCAGCCACTGCCCGACCTGCGGCAGCGCGACGGTGACGATGCCCTCGACCAGCTGGACCCAGCCCACCGCCACGATGATCGCCGCGATCTGGTTGCGGATCAGCGCCCCCAGCCCCAGCCCGACCAGCGCGTAGAGCGCCATCGCCAGGACCGTGCCGCCGAGGATCAGCGGGACGTCGTGGTCCAGCAGCGAGGTCGAACCGCCCTTGATCGCCAGCGCGGGCAGCGCCACCGCCACCGTGACCAGCACCGTCGCCAGCCCGAACCCGGCCCCGAACAGGAAGTAGGAGATCAGCTTGGCCGCCAGCACCCGGCCGCGGACGGGCGTGACGAGGAACGTCCCGCTGATCGTCTGGTGCCGGTACTCGCCGGTGATCCCCATGATGCCGAGGATCATCATGAACAGGACGCCGGCGCTCGCGCTGGCGTAGAACGCGCGGACGGTCGCCGGGTCGGTGACCGGCGGGATCGCGGCCTCCCCGTCCATCTCGACCCCGGCCAGCGCCACGTACAGCGCCAGGCCCATCAGGCTGAAGCCCAGGCTGAGGGCCAGCATGCCGAGCCACATCCGGGTGGAGCGGATCTTCAGCAGCTCCGCCCTGACCAGGTTGATCATGCCTGCCCGCCCTTCACCGAGGCCGTCTCTCCCAGCTCGGCGCCGCCGGGCGCGGGCCGGCCGTCCAGCTCCGCCATCGTGAGCTCCAGGAAGATCTTCTCCAGCGCGGAGCGCTCCCGGGAGAGCTCGGTGAGCACCGCCTGGGTGTCCAGGGCCGCCCGGCCGACGTCCTCCGGTTCGAGCCCGGTCACCCACAGCCGGTCGTCCTCGCGCCTGACCCGCCCGCCCGCGTTCTCCAGCGCGACGGCCAGCTCCCCGGCCTGCGCCGTCCGGACCCGGAGCTCCCCGCCGGCGCCGACCAGCTCGGCCAGCGGCGCGTCCCGGACGAGCCGCCCGTGCGCGACGATGACGACGTGGTCGGCGGTCTGCTCGACCTCGGGGAGCACATGGCTGGAGACCAGGACCGTGCAGCCGTCCTCCGCAAGATGGCGCAGCAGCGAGCGCAGCCAGTGGACGCCCGCCGGGTCGAGGCCGTTGGCGGGCTCGTCCAGGATGAGGACCCGCGGCTCGCCCAGGATCGCGGTGGCCAGCGCCAGCCGCTGCCGCATCCCGAGCGAGTACCCGATCACCCTGCGGTCGGCGGCGCCGGTGAGCCCCGTCCGCTCCAGCACCGTGGCCACCCGCCCCTCGGGGAGCCCGGCGGCCGTGCAGGCGATCCGCAGATGGTCGCGGCCGCTGCGGCCGGGATGGAACCCCGTCGCCTCCAGCGCGGCCCCGACCTCGGTGACCGGACGCTCCAGCTCCGAGTACGGACGTCCATTGACCAAGGCCCGCCCCGAGGTGGGCGTCACGAGCCCCAGCAACATCCGCAGGGTGGTCGTTTTTCCAGCGCCATTCGGCCCGAGAAAACCGGTGACCATTCCCGGCCGCGCGGTGAAACTCAACCCGTCCACGGCACGGACCGCCCCGAAGTGCTTGGTAAGCCCCTCAACCGAGATCATGCGGGCATTCTTCCAGCCCGCACGTCCGGTCACCGGCCGGGGGCGGTGGCGGGTTGGAAGAGTTCTATGAGGTTGCCCGCCGGGTCGGTGAGGAGGATCTGGCTGCCGCCGGGGCCGGTGACGACGTCGCCGGTGAAGGTCAGTCCGGCGGCGCGGAGGCGGGCGATCTCGGCGTCGAGGTCGTCCACCATGAGGTGGATGCGGTTGCGGCCGGGGACGGCGGGGTCGGGCGTGGCGCGGGCGCCGGAGCTTGCGGGGCCCGAGAGCAGCAGCCGCAGCGGCCCGCGCACCACGTCGGCGAAGGCGGAACCGGCGCTGGTGCGCAGCGTGAACCCCAGGTGGGCGGTGTAGAAGTCGGCGGCCGCCTGGACGTCGTCGACCAGGTAGCGGACGCTGGCGAGCTCATCGGGTGCGGTCATGGCGAGACCTCTCGTGATGGATGGACGAGACGGGGCAGCAGGTAGCGGATGCGGGTGTCGATGTCGGCCGCTGTCTGGACGAAGGCGGCTCGGTCGGCGCCGCCTTCTGCGGCCGGGTCGGGGAGGCTCCAGTGGACGCGCCGGGCCTGGTCGCCGAAGTCGGGGCACACTTCGCGGACCTTGTCGCAGAGGCTGATCACGTAGTCGAAGCGCCGTCCGGCCAGGGCGCTCAAAGGCCGTGGGCGCCGGTCGGCCACGTCGATGCCGTAGCGGTCGCGCAGCACCTGTACGGCGTCCGGGTGCAGCCGCTGTTTGGGGTGGCTGCCCGCGCTGGCCGCCTCGACGCGGCCGCCGGTGCGGTGGTCGAGGAGCGCCTCGGCGATGGGGGAGCGGGCGCTGTTGCCGGTGCACGCGAACAGCACGGCCGGACGGAATCCGGACGTGGCCGGGGCTGGGGCGGGGCCGAGCGCGGGGTGCAGGGCGGTGCCGGCCGCGGTCAGCGCGTGCGCGCAACGCTCCAGGTCGAGGTGGTGGTAGCTGTCCCGGGCGTCGAAGCTGCTGCGCCGCGCGGTGACCAGCCCGGCGTCCCGCAGCAGCCGCAGATGGTAGGAGACCAGGTTCTGCGGCTCGCCGACCGCGTCCACCAGTTCGCGGACGCGGTGGTCGCCGCCGGCGAGCTCGCGCAGCAGCCGCCACCGCAGCGGATGCGCGGCCAGCCGGACGAAGGCCGGGACGGCGTGATCCATGGACTCCACGGGATCCAGGGTACATCAAACCAGTTTGATGTATCTACAGGAAGAGTATTCACACTGAAAAATTGGACCTGTCTAGAAGCGCCCCAGAAGTGCGCCGCTGGTCTACTTTTAAGGAGCTTTTGCGCATTACGCGGCAAAGGAGCTGTGCATGCCCACCCCACGCACCATTCCTTTGGCCAGTGCAGTACTGGCCGTGCTTGTCGGAATGGCCCTTCCCGTCGCGGCGGCCGAGGGAGCCGGCGAGGCCCGCCCGCCGGCGGTCCGGGCCGCGCCGCCGATCATCGGCGGCTACCTCGTGACCGACGCCGACGCCCCCTGGGCCGCCTCGATCTATCGCAATGGAGCGTTCACATGCTCCGGGACGGTCATCGCCGCGACCTGGGTCCTCACCGCGGCCCACTGCGTCGGCAGCGGCCTCACCGTGCGGGTCGGCAGCGTCCACCGTGATCGGGCGACCACGGTCAACGTGAGCGAACACCTGGTGGCGCCGAAGGGCGATCTGGCGCTGGTGCACCTGGCCGGCGGCCACGAGACGACCTACTCCAAGCTCGCCGACACCGATCCGCCCGTCGGCTCGACGAACCAGATCTGCGGCTGGGGCCGTACCAGCTACAACGGGCCGCTCTCGGAGCAGCTCAAGTGCGCGGACGTCCGCGTCACGTCCGTGGGCGGCACGTGCCTCGACCACCGCTACGGCCCGGCGATCTGCACCACCAGGATCAACGGGAACGCCTGGAGCGGCGACTCGGGCGGCCCGCAGCGCTACAACGACCAGCAGGTAGGAGTCGCCTCCACCGCCGACGGCCGGTCCGACCAGACCTACGGGAGCGTGCCCGCGGCCCGCTCCTGGATCCGCTCGGTGGCCGGCGTCTGAGACCCCGCCCCCCGCCCGGATCGCCCGGCCGGAACCTCGTTCCGGCCGGGCGTTTCCGCACGGCGCGGGATCAGTCCCATTCCCAGCGGATCCCGTGCACGCCCGGCCGCACCTCCAGATCGGCCATGTGGACGCTGTGCCAGCCGGACAGCCGCAGTTCCTGCACGTCGGCCGAGGGCGTCGACACGTTGGGCTGCCAGGTGCGGTGGAAATGGGTCGGCAGCGCGTCCGGCTCGAACTGGACGCGCAGCAGATAGGTGTGCACGGGGAAGCGGAACCAGCGCTGGTAGAACGTGGCCTCCGGCCCGTCGTCGCTGTAGCCGAACTCGTACTCGACCATGTAGGTGTCGCCGCGTTGCAGCGGGTGCTCGAACAGCAGCTCCGCGGCGGTGACGCCCCCCTCGGTGCGGACCCGGCCCAAGCGGCAGTAGGACGTCCGGCGGATGTCGGGCAGCATGTCGTTCTCGCAGTAGTACACGGCGACGTGCCGGTCGACGCCGTCGGCGCGCGCCTGGAACACCACCTGCGTCCGCACTGACCGCTCGTCGCGCTTGGCGCCTACGCGGACGGTCTCCATGCAGTTGACCCAGCGCAGCTGACCGTCCAGCGGGTTCTGGATCTGCCCGAGCAGCCTGTCGACCTTGGAGTGCACCTCGCAGACGTCGCGGTACGTCAGCCCTCCGTGCACCGCCCGGACCCACCGGCCGCGCGGGCGCCGCGGGCCCAGCAGCGCGGCCAGGGAGTAGGGCGCCAGGTCCAGGATCTCTTCGAGGGCGCGGACGGCGCGCAGCGACTGGGAACGTTCCGGACGGCACCGGCCGCGCTGCCAGTTGCTCAGGCTCGCCATGCTGACGTGGATGCCCCGCTCGGCGAGCTTGACGTGCAGCCGCTCCAGGCTCAGCCCCCGCGCCCGGATCGCCCCGCGCAACGCGTGATCGAACGAGTCCGCCATCGTGGGTCCTCCTGACAGCGTCATGCCGCCGCTTGCCCGGTGGACGCGAGACCGGCCCGTCGTGACCGGCCGTCCGCCGTCAAGGGCTGAGAGCAACGCCGAACGTACTGGAGCGGCGGCGGCCCGTCCAGGGGTGATCCGCGAGGTCGCGCCGTCGCGGGCCAGGCCGTGCCGCGACGGGCGGAGGCGCGGCTTTTCATGATTCTAAAGATTCAACTCCCCTGCGCCGCTCTGCCCTGCCGTTCGCCGGCGATCGGCCGGCCGGCGGCGGTCACGTCGCCTTTCACCAGCGACGATGCCGTGCCGATCACGGCGGAGCGGGCCGGGGTTTCAGTGTTTTGAACTGAATATTTAGAGTTTTGCCGCTCTGTGCCGCTCTCGCCTTGCCCGTCCTGTTGCGTCGGGCGCAATCTACGGCGCGGCGGTGTCTGGGGGCACGCCGCCGGTCCCTCGACCGAAGGAGTAACCGTGTTCCACCACAGACGGGCGGCCCTCTGCGCGACGGTCACGCTCGCCGCCCTCCTCGCGACGGCCGCACCGGCCGCACCCGCCGCCGCTGCGCCGTCCGCCGCTGCGCCGTCGTCCGCCGCCGCGGATCTCACGCAGGCCGTGACCGCGGCCATGCAGCAGAAGCTCGGCGCCAAGGCCAGATCCTCCTACGGCGTCGCCGCGGGCTCCCACCTGCGGACGCTCGTGGAGCCGCAGCGCTGGTCGTCCGACCGGGCCTGGTCGTTCGGCAGCTCGGTCTTCCTGATCCCCAAGGGCATCGAGACCGCGCCCGTGACCTCGCTCTTCGTGGCGCGGCTCGCGGGCGGCGCCTGGAAGGTCGGGCTCCAGGGCACCCCGGACTTCGCCGCCCTGTCCCACCAGGCCCCGGCGTCGGTCGTCAAGGACGCCGAACGCGGCCCGTTCGCGCGGACCGTCCAGCCGCGGGCCCTCGCCGCCGACACCGGCCTCTCGCTGCCGTGGCGGCAGGGGACGGGATGGGCGCACTGGGGCGTGCACGGCAACAGCGGCCAGTCCCGCCCGTACAACTCGATCGACTTCTACGGCGGCGACGGCAACGTGCTCACCTCCCGCGCCGGCACCATGTACCGGCACTGCACCAGCGGCGGACGCTGGCCGTACATCACCGTGATGCACGACAACGGTTACACCACCGGCTACTACCACCTGCGCGACACCACCTCGAAGGCCAGCGGGAGCCAGGTGAACCTGGGCGAGTACCTCGGCCGCATCGCCGAGGAGCTTCCCTGCGGCGGCTCGGCGAACGGCGACCACACCCACTGGACGCTGTGGTCGGGCTCGGACGGGAACACGCCGGTCGCCGTCCAGGGCAAGAACATCGGTGGCTGGACGTGGTGGGAGGGCGCGTCGGCCTACACCGGCTACGCCGAGCGCAACGGCACCCGGATCTACCGCAACGTCTGCTGCAACCTCATCAACTACGGCGGCGGGGGCGACCCCGGACGGACGTTCGAGAACACCGCCAACGTCGACATCCCGGACCAGGGCACGGCGGAGTCGTCCATCACGGTCAGCGGAGTCCCGGGCAACGCCCCGCGGTCGCTGTCGATCTACCAGGACATCCACCACACCTGGCGCGGCGACCTGCAGATCGACCTCATCGGGCCGAGCGGCCGCGCCTACCGGCTCCGCGACCAGGACGCCGACGACGAGGCCGACATCGTCCACGAGACGGACGCGGTCGACGCCTCGGCCGAGACCGCCAACGGCGTCTGGAAACTGCGGGTCACCGACATGGAGGCCAACGACAGCGGCTACATCGACGCCTGGAGCATCACCTTCTGACCGGCGGCCCTCCCCCGATCCGGCTCCGGTCCCCGCCGTCCGCGCAGGGTTGCGCGGACGGCGGGGCGCAGGCCATCATCGAAACATGATCTCCAACCGGAAGGGCGGCGACGCCCGCGCGCGGTGACCGCGCCCATGCGGCGCGAAGACGCCGCTCGCCCCGCGGCCGATGTCCGCGGAAAGAACGCTCAGGACCGGTGGCGGGAAGCAGTCAAGATCCGGCAGGAATGGCTGGAGTACGGCCTGTCCACGGATCCCGCCGACCGGCAGACCACCGAACGCAGCCTCACTGCGATCTACGCACGGATGTCCCGTCCACGGCCCAGGTTCGTGTGGGCCGACTCTCCGGCGCAGGCGATCCCGCTGGTCGCGGGCCTGCCCACGCTGGACGAGATGTACCGGCAGATCTGGGACCCGCGTGCGCCGGGACGGTCCCGGGTCGCCAGCGACCTCGCCATGATCGCGTCCCGGCTCCGCGGCGCGCTCAGCGCCGGGGTCGACTACATCGATCCCGAGCTGGCCCCGGCGCGGATGGGCAAGACCGGTGAACGCTGGCCCGAACTGCCTCCACTGGAGGCGCTCCGCGCTGGTGTTCCACTGGTCGTGATCCTGCACCGGGGCGTCCATACCGCCCTGCACCGGAGCCTCGCCCACGGGTTCCGCTCTCCCGTCAAGGCCACGCTGACCGCCCGCGGGCCCGTACCGGTGTGCTGGTACGGGCAGCAGGACGCGGGGTGGATCGCCTACTACGACGTCCTGCACCGGCTCGGCATGGCGCACTACGACCCGCCTCAGCTCGATCACCTCGGCAACTGGGCCGCGGTGGCGCGCTCGTGCGGATGGTGGTGGCCCGGCGAGGAGGTGTGCGTCGTGGTCGAACGGCCCGACCGGATCCGCACCGAAGCGGTTCCCCGGGCATGGCATGACGAGGTCCGGCTCGCCCGCGACGGCGTCCGCTACCGCGACGGCTGGCAACCGCAAGCCGCCTGACCCACCGGGCGGGCCGGGACGAGTCCGACGCTCTCGTCCCGGCCCGCCGTCATTTACCGGAACGCGGAAGGCAACGAGATCAGCCTCGGCGGCTGAGGGTTTCCGCGAGTGCGCTACGGCGCGTCCAGGAGATGGCGATAGGACGGGAGCAGCCCGGCCTTACGCACGATCGCGGCACAGGCGAGACTGCCGGCGCATGCCTGGCCCGGGTTGGCCGGGTTCAGTTTCGTGTTGTTCGCGAATTGCAGTTCCCGGGGTTCGCCGCAGCCTTCTTCCGGGTTCTGCTCGTCGGCCGGAGGCCAGGCTCCCGGATACTCTTTGCGCTCCAACCATCCGGGGACGGCGTCGTCCCAGAAGTTCCCCCGGAACCGCACGTTCTGGACGGGCCGTCCGCCCCACTCCTCACTGCATCCGCCGATGGAGGCCACGTAGCCGTAGACGACATTGCGGTCCACGGTCATCCACTTGGAACTGTCGTCGGTGTAGATGCCGACATTCCATTCGGGGTTGAACTTGCTTTCGGTGACGGCGTTGCCGCTGACGACGGCCCCGTCCCCGTATGAGGTGCCCTGCTCGCCCCGGAGATAGATCCCGCCTCCGTCCGCCAAGAGCCGGTTGGTCCGGAATACGCGATTGTTGAGGACGCGGTTGCCGTGCATGATGCCCCGCAGATCCTCGCTGGGACCGGACAGGATGCCGATGTACGGCACGTCGTTGACCTGGTTGTGGGCGATCGTCGTCTGCTGAGTTGCGGTGTCCCAGATGGCGGACGAGGCGCGGTAGTCCATTCCGGTGCCGTGAATCCAGTTGTTGCTGATCCGGTTTCCGCGGTTGACGCCCTTCATGTCGGGCGGGACGACGCCCATCAGGATGCCTCCGTCCGACACGTCGGTGACGACGTTGCCGTCCACGACGTTGTACGAACTGTTCTCGGAGAACTCCAGGGCCTGAGCGCCCAGATGGACAAACCGGTTGCCTTCGATACTGATCCGTTCCGCGGTGCGGAATGCGACGTTGCCCGGCACCGTCAGCGGCGTCATGTCACCGTTCTTCGCCGGACGCATGTACATGCTCCACGCGGCGGCGAATCCGGCCGGCTCGCTGGGCGCAAGCCAGGTGGCGTGCGCGAACGTCAGCCCTTTGAATGCGACATCGTGCAATGGACGTCCGGCCCGGCCCGTACCGCTGACGAGAGTCTGAAGAACGGGAGCGGTGACCTGGACGCGGCGCATGTCCTCTCCAGGCCGCGGCCGATAGAGCAGCACATGCCTCCCGGATTGAGACCGGTCGAGATACCAGCTGCCGGGCTTACTGGCGAAGCTCGGGGAGTTCTCCACCTCGAACCATTCCTGGGGCGTTTCCGGGCCGTACAGCTTCCGGAGCATGTCCCAGCAGGGCTGATCCATGGTGATCGTGGTGCGCCCGGCGTCGCCGGAGATCCCGGCAACGCCGCACCGTCCCTCGACATAGCCGTACCGGTACACGAACTCGATATCGGCGGGATTGCGCCAGGTTCTCGGGATGGGACTCGTGGTGGTGTAGCCGGTCTTCGTCACTTTCAGCTTGTCCGCGAGACCCGAGTTGCCGCGGACGAGACGCGAGCCCCGCCTGTCGTTGACGTAAAGCTGACGGATATCGAGCCCTCCGACGTCGGCGCGCCAGAATCCTTTTTGCTTCTCGTCGGGCCCCCAGCCGGTGATCTGACGGCCGCCGCTGACCGTCACCTTCTCCTGGCGGGACGTCCCGTACCCGAACGCCTGATAGATCACCCGATGACCGTTGCGGCCCGAGTCGCCCGCCCCCTCCGTCAGGGCGAGCGGCGCCGCCAGCCGGTACGTCCCGGTCCGGAGGTTCACGACGATGTCAGACGCCATCCGCGCCGTCCGCTCCCGGACGGCCTTCTGCGCGCGCGCCGGTGTGGCGAAGGGCCGCTCGACCGTGCCCGGCCAGGTGTCCTTTCCCCACGGCGCGACGTACAACTGCTCAGGTCTCTGGCCTGCCCGCGCCGCAGCCGATGCCGACGACGGTCCTGCCGCGACGGGCATCCCGATCACCAGTACCGCCGCGGCCGCACCCGCCCGCGTCCCCCTGATCCCCACTCCGCCTCCCGGTCGATTCGATGAGCCTTCGTCCCAACCCTCGGGGCGGGCAGGCTGGGCGCGCGTCGGCTGAACGTCGATCGCGCAGTCGTCCGCAGGTATCGAGCTGTCTCGTCTTCTGGTGCGAGAGGCCGCGACGATCGTCGGATTCGCCCGGGCCCCCGGTTGGTTACGCTCGCGCCGTGGAGTCTGCGCGGACGATGTCGCCGCAGGGCAGGGCGTTGGAGCCTATAGCCCGGCTGGCCGATCGTGTCGCGCCGGGTGCGCTGGGCCTGCTCCTGGCGGGCTTCGTCCTGCTCGACTACTACGGTGAGCGGCCCGGCCGAGCCGGGGGCGCACTGATCATCGCGTTCGCCGCCATCACGGGAACGGCCGCTGCGACGGCCAGGCACCGCCTGTGGCCGATCTTCGCCGTCACCGCTCCGGCCTCGTTGCTGTTCTCGTGGTGGCCGGGCTTCATCGTCGCGTCCTACTACGCGGCGACGACGCTGCGCCGCCGGGCCCACCTCGCCCTGTTCACCGCCGCGTCGGCCGTTGCGCTCCTGGGGCTGCCCGTCCTCTACGACACCTCCGGCCTGGAGTTCGCGCTCGGCCCCGGCTTCCCGACGTCGGCGTTCGACGGCGTCCTCGCCGTCCTGTTCCTGGTCGGCCTTCCGCTGGTCGCGGGCCTGTGGATCAACGCCCGCCGGCAGGTCCTGGCCGGGCTCGCCGAGCGCGCCGAACGGCTGGAACGCGACCAGGCCGCCCGGACCGAACGGGCCCGCGCGGCCGAGCGCACCCGCATCGCCCGCGAGATGCACGACGTCGTCGCGCACAAGGTCTCCTTGATCGTCCTGCATGCCGGGGCCCTCGAGGTCGGCACGTCCGACCAGGACGCGCGGGACACGGCCGAGCTCATCCGCGCCACTGGCCAGGCTGCGCTGACCGACCTGCGCGACGTGCTGGGCGTGCTGCGCTCACCGCCCGCCGGACGCCCGAGCACCGCCCTTCCCGTGCTCGGGGAGCTGGGGCGGCTGCTCGACCAGTCCCGGTCGGCGGGCCTGCCGGTCCGCCGCCGGGACGAGGGCACGCCCCGACCGCTGCCCGCCGCCGCCGAACGCGCCGCCTACCGGGTCGTGCAGGAGGCGCTGACGAACGTCCACAAACACGCCGGCGGGGCCGCGACGGAGGTCGTCCTGCGCTACCGGCCGGACCACCTGGAGCTGACCGTGGCCAACGAGCCGCCCGCCGACACTCAAGGCGCCGCCGGGCCGCCGCCGCCCGGTGCCGGTCTCGGCCTCATCGGCCTGCGCGAACGCCTCGAACTGGTCGGCGGACGGCTGGACGCCGGCCCGCGTCCGGACGGCGGCTTCACCGTCCGCGCCCGCATCCCCACCACCGCCGAGGAGCCCGCATGATCCGCGTGCTGATCGCCGACGACGAGCGCCTGGTCCGGTGCGGCCTGCGCCGGATCCTGGAGAGCGACGGCGGGATCAGCGTCGTCGCCGAAGCGGGCGACGGGGCCGAGGCCGTGGCGGCGGCCGCGCGGTGCCGTCCCGACGTGGTGCTCATGGACGTGCGCATGCCCGGCACCGACGGCCTCACCGCCGCCGGTCAGATCGCCGCCGCAGGCCGGAACGCCGCCGCTGGACGGGGCGCCGCCGCCGCGCCCGCCCCTCCGAAGGTGGTCATGCTCACCACGTTCAACCTGGACGAATACGTCCACGAGGCGTTGCGCGCGGGTGCCGTCGGGTTCCTCCTCAAGGACACCCCGCCGCGCGACCTCACCGCGGCCGTCCACGTCGTCGCCGCCGGGCACGCGATGCTCGCCCCCACCGTCACCCGGCGGCTGATCGAGCATTTCGCCGAGAGCGGCGCGTCGAGGTCGGCGGCGGCCCGGGAACGGCTTGCCGTTCTCACCGACCGCGAAATGGACGTGGTGCGAGCCGTCGCGCGAGGGATGTCCAACACCGAGATCGGCCGTGCGCTCACCATGAGCGAGGCCACCGTGAAGGCGCATGTGAGCCGTGCCTTGGCGAAACTCGGCCTCGCCAACCGCGTGCAGGCGGCCATTCTCGCCCACGATGCCGATCTGGCCTGAGCCGAGGCCCTTATGCGTCCGGGCCGTCGATGTACCGCGCGAGCCAGGCCGGTACGCGCGGACGGGGATACGCCTCCAGATCGCTCCGGTAATCCTCGGGCGGCAGCATCTGGTCGTGCGGGAAAGGACCGTCGCCGTAGTCGTAGTTCACGGTCGTCTCGCCGCGGTTCGTGACGGTCAGTAGCAGCCGCCACCACGGCCCGGCCGACATTCCCGCCGCGACGTGCCTTTGCTCGCGGACGAGCGCGGCCACCGGCTCCGGAACCGGAACGACGACTGATCGATGGTAGGACGAGAAGCGCAGGTGGGCGATCTCGGCGGAGACGGTGAACGCGAATTCCGCCCACAGCCACTCCCACTCGGACGGGCCGAGCAGCGCCAGCTGCTGCACGATCGGCTCGATCAGCCGCGACGCCTCCGCGGCGATCACGTCGTCCGGGCCGCCTTCGCCGCCGGGGCCGACAATGGTGAACCCGCTGATGGACGGCTCGTCCGCCGATTCCTCCTGCTCCAGCCACTGCACGAACTCGGCCATGTAAGCGTCGGCGTCCTTCCCGCCGTTGGCGCCCTTTCCGCCGCTGGCGGTCCGTTCCCGCGCGGTGAACTCGTCTTGCGCGTGCTGCGGCGGAACCGAGGACGACACCTCCTCGATACGGCCGGAGTCGCCCACCAGGAACACCGACCGTCCCACCGGCATGTCGAGAAATGCCATGGGGTCGCTCTCGTCGACCTCCACCGGCGCGTAGACGCTCCACCCGGCCTCAAAGCGATCCGCCGTCAATCCCGTGGTGGGATAGTCCAGGCCGCGCGCCCGGATCCAATCCACCACCAAGGAAATCGCTTGCGCCGCGTCCATTCGCCTGGCCTCCCGCATGTTGGTCCAGGGCACCCTACGTGATCGGCCGACGACGCGGAAGTACGACGCCGACCCCGGCAGCGGCGAATCTCACAGCTTGTCGACCTTCCGCACACGCCTCCGAAGGACGACCCTGAACCGATGGAGGTCGACTTCGCGGAGGACCGCATCTGCTTCCTGCGCTACGACTTTCGCGGCGCCACAGTCCACCCCTTCGGAATGGTCACGCCCGCGCAGATCCGCGATGCCGACTGGAAGGCCATCAGGCCCGAAATACGAACGGCTCACGGCGAGACGCTGTTCATCCCCAAACGGCAGCAGTCCGACCTCGAACAGTTCTGCGGCCGCCACGGAATCGCCTGGAAACTCCGCCAAGATACCTGGGGCGACCTCCTAGAGCCGTTCCTGGATACGCAGTTCGCCCCCGAAGACGAACGCGCGACCATCCTCCGGTTGGGCGAAGCCGGATTCTCCCCGGAAGAGGTCACCGGCATCCGGCGACGCCTCACCCCGCTCATGCACGCCTACAACTTCGACGCCATGCTCTGGGAATGGTCCTACCTCGGCCTGTTCGACCTCCTCAACGCCGCCAACGCCCCCATCGTCGAGCCCAGCCTGCAAAAAGCCCTCGGCGACCCGAAAGCGTTCTACGACTGGACGATGAAGATAGCCGAACGGCATCGCTGACCATAGACAGAACCGTGGTCGCCATCCGGAATGCATTCCGGCACGACCGTAATCACGTCGCGGCGGCCTCAACTGGCTGAACTTACATCCATCGAGCACACCTGAAAATCATGACCGGTTCCGGACATTGTTGGACGCACGCGCTTGATCGATACTCACGTCCGCCGAAGGAACCCATTTCCTCAGGAGTGGTCAGCGTGCTCCCTCACGTGCCCCCCGCCGTCCCCCCGCACGATTCCGATGACGGAGCCTCCGACGGCTCCCGCCCGTCCCGCCGCGACATTCTGAGAACCGGCGCAGGCGCCGGCGTCACCGCCGGGCTCGCCGCCGGCCTGACCGGCTTCGCCGGGCTACCGGCGATCGCCGACGACTCCACCGGCCGGGAGCCGCCCCGCGGCCGCGAGAAGACCATGACCGACGTCCCCTTCGAGGGATTCGACACCGTCCGCGTGGCGATCATCGGGCTCGGCAACCGCGGCGCGGGGCAGCTTCCGCTCTTCTTCCCGATCCCCGGCGCGCGGATCACCGCGCTGTGCGACATCCGCCGCGAGCAGACCGAGCGGGCCGCCGACCGGGTCGAGACCGAAGGCGGGCAGCCCCGCCCGGCCACCTACAGCAAGGGCGAGGACGACTACCGCAATCTCGTGACCCGCGACGACGTGGACCTCGTCTACATCGCCACCCCCTGGGAGTGGCACTACCCGATGGCCAAGGCCGCGCTCCGGCACGGCAAGCACGTCGCCGTCGAGCTGCCGATCGCCACCCGGCTGGACGACATCTGGGACCTCGTCCGCACGTCCGAGCAAACCCGCAAACACTGCTGGCTGCTGGAGAACTGCAACTACGGACGCGAAGAACTGCGCGTCCTGACGATGGTCAAGCAGGGCCTTTTCGGCGACCTCCTGCACGGCTCGGGCGGCTACGTCCACGATCTGCGCAACCCGTACCTCTTCCACGGCGCGTACTACCCCGAGGGCTGGCGCCGCAAATGGCACACCCGGACGAACGCCAGCCATTACCCCATGCACGGCCTCGCCCCGGTCGGCGCCTGCATGGACATCACCCGCGGCGACCGCTTCGTCCGCCTGGTCTCGGTGGCGTCCCCGGCGTTCGGGCTGGCGCTCTACCGCAAGGAGCACATGCCGCGCGACCACCCGTCCTGGAAGGACGACTACATCTCCGGCGACCGCAACACCTGCTTCATCGAGACCGCGAAAGGACGCTTCCTGCGCGCCGAGCACGAAGTGTCGACCCCGCACCCCTACAGCCGGGCGAACACCCTCGTCGGAACCCGCGGGGTCTGGTCCGGCGACCCGCAGCGCATTTATCTGGAGACCCTCGGCCACACCAACCACACCTGGCGGAACTTCAACGACGACTTCAAGAACCACGACCACTGGCTGTGGACGGACGTCGGCCCGGGCGGTGGCGGCCACGGCGGCATGGACTACATCTCCCTCTGGCGCACCATCCAGCTGATGCGGCTGGGCCTGACCCCGGACATCGACGTCTACGACTCCGCGTCCTGGTGCTCGGTGATCCCGCTGAGCGAACGGTCCCTCAAGATCGGCAGCCGCGCGGTCGCGGTCCCGGACTTCACCCGCGGCCACTGGAAGAAGCCCCGCCCCGGCCTCTCCCGAGGCCGCCCC
>NZ_SMKT01000074.1 GCF_004348735.1 Actinomadura sp. KC06 | reverse complement strand
GGCTCCCGGACCGCATCCGGCACTGGATCGGCGGCGAGTTCGCCGACAGCGCCGACGGCGCGGTCTTCGACGTCCTCGACCCCGTCTCCAACGCCCCCTACGCCACCGCCGCCGC
Organism: Actinomadura sp. KC06; assembly: GCF_004348735.1. Taxonomy (GTDB): domain Bacteria; phylum Actinomycetota; class Actinomycetes; order Streptosporangiales; family Streptosporangiaceae; genus Spirillospora. The sequence continues at coordinate 41,960 of NZ_SMKT01000074.1, read as the reverse complement.
GGGCGGGCCCGCCGACGTCGACCGCGCGGTCGCGGCGGCCCGCGCGGCGTTCCCCGCCTGGTCCGGCATCGGCAACCGCGAGCGGGCCACGATCCTCAACCGGATCGCCGACGCCGTCGAGGCGCGCGAGGACCGGCTCTCCGCGTTCGAGTCGTTCGACTCCGGGCTGCCGATCACGCAGGCGCGCGGCCAGGCCCGCCGCGCCGCCGAGAACTTCCGCTACTTCGCGGACGTGATCGTCGCCCTCGGCGAGGAGGCCTACCGCGTCGGCGACCAGCAGCTCAACTACGTGGTGCGGACGCCCGCGGGCGTCGCCGGGCTGATCACCCCGTGGAACACGCCGTTCATGCTGGAGAGCTGGAAGCTCGCCCCGGCGATCGCGGCGGGCTGCACGCTGGTGCTGAAGCCCGCCGAGTGGACGCCGCTGTCCGCGAACCTGTGGGCCGAGATCTTCGCCGAGGCGGGGGTGCCCGCCGGGGTGGTCAACATCGTGCACGGCATCGGCGAGGTCGCGGGCCAGGCCCTGGTCGACCACCCGGACGTGCCGGTGCTGTCGTTCACCGGCTCCACCGACACCGGCCGGCACATCATGCGCTGCTCCGCGGACGGCCTGAAGGCGCTGTCCATGGAGCTGGGCGGCAAGTCGCCCGTCGTGGTGTTCGCCGACGCCGACCTCGACGCGGCCCTCGACTCGGTCGTGTTCGGGGTGTTCTCCCTGAACGGCGAGCGCTGCACGGCCGGGTCGCGCGTGCTGGTGGAACGCCCCGTCTACGAGGAGTTCTCGCGGCGGATCGCCGAGCGGGCCGAGCGGGTCAGGGTCGGGCTGCCCTCCGACCCGGACACCGAGGTCGGCGCGCTCGTCCACCCCGAGCACTACGCCCGGGTCCTGGAGTACGTGGAGATCGGGCAGCGGGAGGCCAAGCTGGTCGCGGGCGGCGGACGCCCCGCGCACCTGCCCGAGGGGAACTACCTGCAGCCGGCCGTGTTCACCGACGTCCCTCGCGACGCCCGGATCTTCCAGGAGGAGATCTTCGGCCCGGTGGTGGCGCTCGCGCCGTTCGACGACGAGGACGAGGCGATCGAGCTCGCCAACGCCACCCGGTACGGCCTGGCCGCCTACGTGTGGACGAGCGACCTGCGCCGCGGCCACCGGATCGCCCACGGCGTGGCCTCGGGTATGGTCTGGGTCAATTCGCACAACGTCCGCGACCTGCGCACTCCCTTCGGCGGCATGAAGGACTCGGGGGTCGGCCGCGAGGGCGGCGCGCACAGCATCGACTTCTTCTCCGAGTCCAAGATCGTCCATGTGATGCTCGGCGAGGTGCACACGCCCCGCTTCGGCGTTCAGGAGAACCGATGAGCACTCCTCCCCCCGACGTCGTCCGCTCCGCCTACGCGCAGCTGGCCGTCACCGACCTGGGCGCGGCCCGGTGGTTCTGGGTCGACATGCTCGGGCTGCACGTCCAGCACGAGGAGGCCGACGCCCTCTACCTGCGGGGCACCGACGAGCTGACCCACCATTCGCTGGTGCTGCGCGCGGGCCCGGTCGCCGCCCTCGACCATCTCGCCTACCGGGTCCGGACGCCGGACGACGTCGACCGGGCCGAGCGGTTCTTCGCCGAGCTCGGCCGTCCCGTCCGGCGCGTCCCCGCCGGGAAGGGCACGCACGGCGTGGGCGACGCGGTGCGGGCCGTCGACCCGCTCGGCTTCACCGTGGAGTTCTTCCACGACATCGCCCGCGGCGAGCGCCTCATCCAGCGCTACGACCTGCACCGCGGCGCGCAGATCGCGCGGCTCGACCACTTCAACATCTGCACGCCCGACATCCCCGCCGCCTACGACCACTACAAGTCGCTCGGGTTCGGGTGCTCGGAGACGATCGAGGGCGACGAGCACGAGCTGTACGCGGCGTGGATGTACCGGAAGCAGACCGTCCACGACGTCGCGTTCACCGGCGGCGCCGGGCCGCGCCTGCACCACCTCGGGGTGGCGACGCACGAGTCCCACCAGGTCCTGCACACGGCCGACATCTTCGGGTCGCTGCGCAAGGAGCACCACATCGAGCGGGGCCCCGGGCGGCACGGCGTGTCCAACGCCTTCTACGTCTACCTCCGCGACCCCGACGGGCACCGGGTGGAGATCTACACGTCCGACTACTACACCGGCGACCCCGACCACGAGACGTACCGGTGGAACGTGCACGACGACCGCCGCCGCGACTTCTGGGGCAACGCGGTCATCGAGTCCTGGTACAAGGAGGCCAGCCCCGTCCTCGACCTCGACGGGCGCATCCAGCCGGTCTCGGAGTCGGCGCTGGACGAGTCCGCCGTCAAGGTCGGCGCCGACGGCCTCGGCATCATCGACCCGTCCTAGCGGCGCGCCTCAGTCCGGCAGCAGCGGGACCGACAAACCCTGGTCACGGCCGAGCAGGACGGCCCGGGTGATCGCGGACGACCCGAACCGCTCCCGGACCCCGTCGACCGCGCCGTCCACCGCCCCGCCCTTCGACGGGTCCTCGTCGAACGGCAGCGCGAGCTGCACCGCCCGGTCGTCGTGGAGGTTGCCGAGCGAGAGGCCGATCAGCGTCAGCCCCCGGGTCCCGATCATCGGCGCGGCGGCGGCGAGGAGACCTCTGGCCGTCTCCAGGATCCGCTCGGTGTCGTCGGTGGCCTGCGCGAGCGTGTGCGAGCGCGTGGCGCGGGCGAAGTCCTCGAAGCGCAGGCGGAGCGTGACCGTCCGGCACACCCGCCGGGCCTTGCGCAGCCGCCCGCCGAGCCGGTCGACGATCCCGACGAGCATGGCGTCCAGCTCCGCGGGCGAGCGGCGGCGCCGGCCCAGCGCGCGCTGCGAGCCCATCGAGCGGCGCCGCACGCCGGTGCGGACCGGGCGCGGGTCGCGGTTGCGGGCCAGGGCGTGCAGGTGGCGGCCGGCGCCGGGGCCGAGCAGCGTCACCAGCGTGGACTCCGGCATGTCCGCCACGTCCCCGACCGTCGTGACGCCGAAGCGCGCGAGCTTCTCGGCGGTGGCCCGCCCGACCCCCCACAGCCGCCGCACCGGCAGCGGGCGCAGGAACTCCAGCTCGCCGTCCGGCGGCACCACCAGGAGCCCGTCGGGCTTGGCGACGCCGCTGGCGACCTTGGCGAGGAACTTGGTGCGCGCCACCCCCACCGTGATCGGCAGCCCGATCTCCTCGGCGACCTCCCGCCGCAGCCGCACGGCGACGTCCTCCGGGGAGCGGCGCAGCCCGTGCACGTCGAGGAACGCCTCGTCGATCGACAGCCCCTCCACCAGCGGCGTCGTGGCACGGAAGACCGCGAACACGGCCTTGCTCGCCGCGCTGTAGGCGCTCATCCGCGGCGGGACGACGACCGCGCGCGGGCAGAGCCGCCGCGCCTGCCCGCCGCCCATCGCCGTCCGCACCCCGTACGCCTTGGCCTCGTAGCTGGCCGCCAGCACCACCCCGCCGCCGACGATCACCGGCCGCCCCCGCAGGCCGGGATCGTCGCGCTGCTCGACCGACGCGTAGAACGCGTCCAGGTCGGCATGCAGGATCGTGGCGCCACCGGACACGAACATATGTTCGCATACACGGCCCGCGGCGGCGACGCCGGGCGTCAATGAATTAGTCTCGGGTTTCGACGGAAGGTGAAGGCGGATGGCCGAGTCCCCCCTGGTCGCGGGCGTCGACTCCTCGACGCAGTCGACCAAGGCCGTCCTGTGCCGGGCCGCGGACGGCGCCGTGGTGGCCGAGGCGTCCGCACCGCACCCAGACGGCACCGAATGCCACCCCGACCACTGGTGGGACGCGCTGCAGCGGGTCCGGGAGCTGCTCGGCCGGGCCGACGCGGTCGCCGTCGCCGCCCAGCAGCACGGGATGGTCGCGCTCGACGGCGCCGGACGGGTCGTCCGCCCGGCCCTGCTGTGGAACGACACGCGCTCGGCGCCGCAGGCACGCGCGCTCGTGGAGGAGTCCGGCGGCCCGCGGCGCTGGGCGGAACGGACGGGCAGCGTGCCGCTCGCGTCCTTCACCGTGGCGAAGCTGCGCTGGATGGCCGAGCACGAGCCGGACAACGCGCGGCGCACCGAGCGCGTGATGCTGCCGCACGACTGGCTGACACTGCGGCTCGGCGCGCGGGAGCCCGTCACCGACCGGGGCGACGCGTCCGGGACGGGCTACTGGTCCCCCGCGACCGGCGCCTACCTCCCCGACCTGCTGCGGACCGCGCTCGGCCATGACGCCGAGCCGCCCCGGGTCGCCGCGCCCGGCGAGCGAGTCGGCGAGACCGCCTGGGGCGCGGCGCTCGGATCCGGCACCGGCGACAACATGGGCGCGGCGCTCGGGCTCGGACTGGAGCCGGGCGACGTCGTGGTGTCGATCGGCACGTCCGGGACGGTGTTCGCGGTCGCGGACGAGCCCGCCGCCGACCCGTCCGGGCTGGTCGCCGGGTTCGCGGACGCCACCGGCCGGTTCCTGCCGCTCGTCTGCACGCTGAACGCCGCCCGCGTCCTGTCCGCCGCGGCCGCGATGACCGGGGCCGCGCTGGACGAGCTGTCCGCGCTCGCGCTCGCCGCCGAGCCCGGCTCGGGCGGCGTGACGCTGCTCCCCTACCTCGACGGTGAGCGAACCCCCGACCGCCCGGACGCGACGGGCGTGCTCGCCGGGCTGACCACGTCCAACGCGAGGCGGGAGAACGTGGCGCGGGCGGCGGTGGAGGCGCTGCTGTGCTCGCTCGCCGACGCCGTCGACCATCTCGCCGCGCAGGGCGGGGTCCGGCCGCGCCGGACGCTGCTGATCGGCGGCGGCGCCCGGTCCGCGGCCGTCCGGGCGCTGGCCCCGGCGATCCTCGGGACGCCGGTGACCGTCCCCGAGCCCGCCGAGTACGTCGCGCTCGGCGCCGCCCGCCAGGCCGCGTGGGCGCTCGCCGGGACGCCGGGACCGCCCGCCTGGCCCGCACCGCCCGCCACCGAGCACACCGCCGACGCCACGGACGCCACGGAGATCCGCGAGCGATACGCCGCGCTGCGCGACACCGCCCCGCAGACCCGAGGGAGCACCCCATGAGCGACTACACGCCCGTACCCGAGGACCGGTTCTCGTTCGGCGTCTGGACGGTCGGCTGGCAGGGCGCCGACGTGTTCGGCCCCGGCACCCGTCCGCCGATGCCCGCGGACCGCGCCGTCCGCAGGCTCGCCGAGATCGGCGCCTACGGCGTGAACTTCCACGACGACGACGTGTTCGCGTTCGACGCCACGCCCGCCGAGCGGCAGGGGAGCATCGACGCGTTCCGCAAGGCGCTGGACGAGACCGGCCTCGTCGTCACCACCGCGACCACCAACCTGTTCTCGCATCCGGTCTTCAAGGACGGCGCGTTCACCGCCAACGACCGCGACGTCCGCCGGTTCGCGCTGCGCAAGGTCATGGACAACTTGGATCTAGCCGCCGAGCTGGGCGCCCGCACGTACGTGTGCTGGGGCGGCCGCGAGGGCGCCGAGTCCGGCGCCGCGAAGGACGTCCGCGCCGCCCTGGACCGCTACAAGGAGGCGTTCGACGTCCTCGGCGCCTACGTCGCGGACCAGGGCTACGACCTGCGGTTCGCGATCGAACCGAAGCCGAACGAGCCGCGCGGCGACATCCTGCTGCCCACGATCGGGCACGCCCTCGCCTTCATCCAGACGCTGGAGCGTCCCGGCAACGTCGGCCTCAATCCCGAGGTCGGGCACGAGGAGATGGCCGGGCTGAACTACGCGCACGGGCTGGCGCAGGCGCTGTGGCAGGGCAAGCTGTTCCACATCGACCTCAACGGGCAGCACGGCCCCCGCTACGACCAGGACCTCCGGTTCGGCGCCGGGAACGCCCGCGGCGCGTTCTGGGTCGTCGACCTCATCGAGCACAGCGACTACGACGGCCCGATCCACTTCGACTTCAAGCCGCCGCGCACCGAGGACGACGAGGGCGTGTGGGAGTCGGCGGCGGCGTGCATGCGCAACTGGCTGATCCTGCGCGAGAAGGTCCGCGCGTTCCGCGCCGACCCCGCCGTCCGGGACGCCCTGACCCAGGCCAAGCTCGACGAGCTCGCCCGCCCCACCCTCGCCGACGGCGAAGGCTGGCGCGACGTCCGCGACGCGTCCCCCGACATCGAGGCGCTCTCCGTCCGCCGCACCGCCTTCGAGCACCTCGACCAGCTCGCCCTGGAGCACCTCTACGGCGTCAGGTAGCCGCCAGGGCCTCGGTCGGGGGGAGCCGGGCGGCGCGGATGGCCGGGTAGAGGCCGGCGACGGCGCCGATGAGCAGGGTCGCGACGATCCCGCCCGCCATCGCCCAGGCGGGGACGACGGTCGGCCAGTCCTGCGTCACGGCGAAGACCGCGGTGACGACGATGCCGAGCCCGACGCCGCCGACGCCGCCGAGCGCGGCGAGGAGCTGCGACTCGGTGAGGAACTGCAGCCTGATCTGGCCGCGGGTCGCGCCGAGCGAGCGCCGCAGGCCGATCTCGGCGCGGCGCTCCAGGACCGAGATCACCATCGTGTTGGCGACGCCGACGCCGCCGACCAGCAGCGCGACGCCGCCGAGGCCGAGGAGCAGGCCGGTGAAGGCGCGGTCGGTGGCGTCCTGCGCGGCGAGCGCGTCCGACGGGCGGCTGACCTCCACCTCGTTCGGGGCCTGCGGGTTGGCGGTGGCGGCGAGCAGGCCCTGCACCTTCTCGACCGCGTCCTTGCGGGCCCGGGTGTAGACGGTGGTCGGGTGGCCGTCGAAGCCGAGCCTGGCCGCCGCGGCCTCCCAGCCGACGAGGGCCGCGGAGTCCAGTTCGGGCGCGAGCCGGTTCGGGTTCAGGATCCCGACGACGGTGAACCACTGCGAGCCGAGCCACACCTGGACGTTCGGCGCCGCGACGCCGAGCCGCGCCGCCGTCTCGGACCCGAGGACGACCGCCGGGTACCTGGCCGTGCCGGCGTTGAGCCAGGTGCCGGCGGCCATGGTGAGGCCGGTCGTCCGGGGCAGGTCGAGGCGGGCCGCGCGGACGCCGATGCCTCCGCTCTCCCCCTCCGGGATGCGGTCGTTGCGGTAGACGTGGACGTCGTCGAGCGTCGCGGTGGCGGACGCCGACTCGACGTCCGGCATCCGCCCCACCATGCCGACCGACTCCTTCGGCAGCTTGGCGGCCTCGCCGAAGAAGTCCTGCCCCGGCCCGGCCGTGAGCAGGTTGGTGCCGAGCCGGTCCAGGGTGGCCTGCAGCTCGGCGCGGCTGGACGTCGAGATCCCGACCACGCCGATCATCGCCGCGATGCCGATCGCGATGCCCAGCGCGGACAGGAAGACCCGGAGGGGGCGGGTGCGCAGCCCGGCGGCGCCGACGCGCAGCACGTCCGCCGGGCCGAGCCGCGCGGGGGTTTCCGTGGGGTTCATCGTGCGGCCTCCGCCATCGCGTCGTCGTGGACGATCCGTCCGTCGCGCATCCGCACCTGGCGGGGCAGCAGCGCGGCGATGTCCCGGTCGTGCGTGATCAGGACGACGGTCGTCCCGCCGCCGGACAGCTCGCGCAGCAGGTCCAGGACGCCCGCGCCCGAGGCGGAGTCGAGCGCGCCGGTCGGCTCGTCGGCCAGCAGCAGCGCCGGCTCCCCCACCACCGCGCGGGCGATCGCGACCCGCTGCCGCTCGCCGCCGGACAGCTGGTGCGGACGGTGCCCGAGCCGGTGCCCGAGCCCGACGCGCTCCAGCGCGCGGCGGGCCCGGCGGCGGCGATCCGCCTGGGGCGCTCCGCCGTACAGCAGCCCGTCCGCGACGTTGTCCAGCGCGCTGACCCCTGCGGCGAGGTGGAACTGCTGGAACACGAACCCGATCCGGCGGGCGCGCAGCGCCGACAGCCGCCGGTCCGTGAGCCGGGACACGTCCGTGCCCTCGACGAGGACGGTGCCGGCGCTCGGCCGGTCCAGGGTGCCGAGCAGGTGCAGCATCGTCGACTTGCCCGAGCCGGACGGCCCGACGATCGCGACGAGCTCGCCCGCCGCGACCGTCAGCGACACGCCGTCCAGCGCGGTCACCCCGCCCGGGTAGGTCTTAGAGACGTCCCGCAGCTCCACCACCGCGCTCATTTGGGGATCCCCACCTTCATGCCCTCGGCCAGGCCGGCCCCCGAGACCTCGACCCGCCCTTCGCTGAAGACGCCCGTCTCCACGGGGACGGTGCGGACGCGCCCGTCCTGGACGACCTGGACCGCGTAGCCGCCGTCCCCCCGCGCGAGCAGCGCGCCGACCGGCACGGCGAGGACGCCGCCGTGCCGGTTCGCGGTGAGCCGCACCTCGACGGGCGCCTTGTCGTAGGAGCCGAGCGCCTTCTGCCCGCCGACCGCGATCGTGACCTCGATCGTCGTCGGCTGCTCCTCGCCGCCCTCCTTGGCGACCTTCCCGACGGACGTGATCCGCCCCTGCGTGGTGTCGCCGGACGGCAGCTCGATCTCCACCTCGGCGCCCTTCCGCGCCAGCCGCTGGTACCGCACGTCCAGGTCGACGCTCACGACGCGCGTGGTGCCCGTGTAGGTAAGGACGGCCCCTCCGATCCGGTCGCCCACGTTGGCCTTGCGCTCCGCCACCCGGATCCGGCCGGGCGCGATGACGGCCGAGCCCGGCTCCACCCGGCCGGTCACCGCGACGCCGAGATCGTCCTGCCAGCGCTTCACCGCCGCGGCCGTGGCGGCGCCGTAGGTCTCGTCGACGGTGAAGCCCGTGTATCCGAGGGCCCGGAGGTTCTTCTCGAACTGCTGGACGTCGTCGCCCTCGGTTCCCGTGGAGAGCGTCCGGTACAGCGGCAGCCTGCCGTACAGCAGCGGCACCGGCTTGTCGTCGACCCGGTAGACCGGGCGTCCCCTGGAGATCACCGACCCGGCGGCGGCCAGCCAGGTGAGCGTGCCGTTCCCGGCGCCGACCGCCGTGCGGGTGCCGCCGTAGCCGAGCGTGCCGTCCACGTCCTGGGTCTCCACCAGCGTCGTCCGCTCGATCGCGGCGGTCGCGGGCGGCAGTGAGCTGTGCGCGGCGGCGGGTTCACCGGCGCCGCCGCCCAGGCCGGCGGTCGCGAGGCCCGCGCCGCCGGCCACCACGACCCCCGCCGCGCCGAGGACGGCGGCGCGCCTGCCCGCCATCAGTCCTTGCCCTCGCTGGACAGGCCGCCCTTCTCGCCGTCCGGCTGGAACTTGGCGCAGGCCTTCTGCGCGTCCTTGAACTCCTGGCTCTGCGGGTCCAGCCCGGTGCCCTTCCCCGCCTTGATCAGCATGCTGCCGTCGGGCTTGGGATCGGGGAACTTGCTGATGCCGTTGTCGCGCATGCATTTCGCGAAGGCGCGCATCTTGGCGATCTCCTCGGGCTTGGGCTTGTCCGGCTTGCCGCCGTTCGGCATCAGATGCCGGCACTTCTGCTGCGCCGCGTCGATCCCGTTGGTGTTCGGGCCGCCGCCCTTGGCGTTTCCCGGCGGCTCGCTGTGCCGCATCGTGACCTTGCCGTCGCTCGCCGGGTCGTCCATGTCCACCCCGTTGTCGCGCATGCACTTGGCGAAGTCGCGCATCTTCTGCTGGTCGCTCACGGCCTTGGCGGTGCCCTTGGACCCCGCGCCCGTGCCCTCGCCCCCGCAGCCCTGCAGGCCGAGGGCGAGAGCCGGGACGAGCGCCAGCGCCGCGAATGTCCGTCGTCGCATCGGTCGGTCTCCTGTCGTCCCCGCCGGCGGTCCGCCGGCGGCGACCGCAAGTCCAGCCGGACGCCGGTAACCCCGGCGTAACCAGTTCGCGTTACGCCGGCGTTACGCCCGCTGCCCGATGCTGAGGCGGCAGCACGCGCGGGGCGCTTCGGGGGCGCTTCGGAGGACGGCAAGGGAGCGGCAGGGTGCGGGTACTGATCGCCGAGGACGAGCGCATGCTCGCCGATTCGATCGCCGACGGGCTCAGGTCCGAGGCCCTGGCCGTGGACGTCGTCTACGACGGCGACGCCGCGCTGGAGCGCCTCGGGGTGAACGACTACGACGTGCTGATCCTCGACCGCGACCTGCCCGTCGTGCACGGCGACGACGTGTGCCGCGCGGTGGTGGAGTCGGGCGCGCTCGTCCGGGTGCTGATGCTCACGGCCGCCGTCACCGTCCCGGCGCGGGTCGACGGCCTGCGGCTCGGCGCGGACGACTACCTGACCAAGCCGTTCGCGTTCGAGGAGCTGGTGGCGCGGGTGCAGGCGCTCGGCCGCCGCGCCCGTCCCGCGTCGCCGCCGACGCTGGAGCGGGCCGGGATCCGGCTCGACCCGTCCCGCCGGGAGGTCGTCCGGGACGGCCGCTACGTGCACCTGGCGCGCAAGGAGTTCGGGCTGCTCGCCGAGCTGCTCCGCGCGGACGGGGCGATCGTGTCGGCGGAGCTGCTGCTGGAGAAGGTGTGGGACGAGCACACCGACCCGTTCACCAACACCGTCCGGGTGACGCTGATGAAGCTGCGCCGCAAGCTCGGCGATCCCCCGGTCATCGAGACCGTCCCAGGAACGGGGTACCGGATCCCATGACGTTCACCGACCGGCTGCGGCCCACGATCAGGATGCGGCTCACGCTGCTGCACACGGGCCTGTTCCTGGGCGCCGGGATCCTCCTGCTGGGCCTGACCTACTTCCTGGTGAAGAACAACCTGGACAACCAGGCCGTCCCGAAGGCGAACCGGGTGTTCGAGGTGGGCGAGGTCACGGAGACGTACCCGCCGCCGTCGGAGCGGCCCGATGCGCTCATCGACCAGAAGTTCGAGGGGGCGCTGGTCAAGGTCCAGGAGGACTACCAGCAGAAGACGCTCAGCGCCCTGCTCACCCAGGGCGCCATCGCGCTGGGCCTGGTGGGCGCGGCGGGGCTCGGGTTCGGCTGGCTGCTCGCCGACCGGGCGCTGCGGCCCGTCCACAAGATCACCGAGACGGCGGGACGGGTGGCGCGCAGCCACGACCTCACCGAGCGGATCGGGTACGAGGGGCCCCGCGACGACGTCAAGGAGCTGGCCGACACCTTCGACACGATGCTCGGCCGGCTGGCGCGGGCGTTCGACGGGCAACGGCGGTTCGTCGCGAACGCCTCGCACGAGCTGCGCACCCCGCTCGCCATCAACCGGACGCTCATCGACGTGGCGGTGCGCCGCGCCGACGCCACCGGCGACGTCAAGCGCCTCGGCGAGTCGCTGCTGGTCGTCAACGGCAGGCACGAGCGGCTGATCGACGGGCTCCTCACCCTCGCGGGCACCGAGGGCGTCGCGGTCGACGCGGGCCCGCTCGACCTGGCGGACGTCGCGGGCCACGTCCTGGACCAGGCCGCCCCGGAGGCGCGGGCGCGCGGCGTGACATCCCGCCGCGCCCTGGGCCCGGCCGTCACCTCCGGCGATCCGGTGCTCGTCGAGCGGCTGGTGCAGAACCTGGTCGAGAACGCGGTCCGGCACAACCGCGAGGGCGGCGAGCTGTCCGTCGCGACGCGGAGCCGGGACGGCTGGGCGGAGGTCGCCGTGTCCAACACCGGGCCGGTCGTGCCCGCCTACGAGGTCGAGACGATCTTCGAGCCGTTCCGGCGGCTCGGCAACGACCGGCTGCGGTCGGACCGCGGATCGGGGCTGGGGCTGTCGATCGTCCGCGCCACGGCGGGCGCGCACGGCGGGACGGTGACCGCCGTGCCGCGCCCCGGCGGCGGCCTCGACGTCACCGTCCGCCTCCCGGCCCGCGCGCCCCAGGCCGCCCTCGCCCCCGCGGCGGGACTCGCCACGCCGGACGTGAGATCGGAGGCCGGATCCGGGTAGCGTCTGATCAATGACCAGTGCGCTCCTGCTCATCGACGCGTTCGACCGGATCCGGGACCAGGTCCGCGGGACGGCCGGCGGGCTCACTCCGGACCAGCTCGCCTACCGCGTCGACGCCGACGCCAACTCGATCGCGTGGCTCCTCTGGCATCTCACCCGCGTCCAGGACGACCACATCTCCGACGTCGCGGGCACAGCCCAGGCGTGGACGGACGCCGGCTGGGCCGACCGGTTCGGACTGCCGCTCGACCCGTCCGACACCGGCTACGGCCACAGCTCCGGCCAGGTCGCGGCGGTGCGGGTGGAGTCGCCGGACCTGCTCATCGGCTACCACGACGCCGTGCACGCCGCCACCGTCGAGTACGTGGGCACGGTGACCGACGGCGATCTGGGCCGCATCGTCGACCGCTCCTGGGACCCGCCGGTCACGCTGGGCGTGCGGCTGATCAGCGTGATCTCCGACTGCCTGGAGCACGCGGGCCAGGCGGCGTTCATCCGCGGCATTCTCCAGCGCGCCTAAACGGGCCTGAGGGCGCCTGAGCAGGCCTAAGCGGGCCTGAGCGGGCCGTCAGCGGTCCCGGCCGGAGACGCTCAGGCCGGTGCCGTCCCCGACCGGCTCAGCGCCCTGGGGCACCTTTGCGGACGGATGGAACCCGGACAGAAGCCGCGACCACTGCGGCCCGATGTGCTCCAGGTCGTGGGCGCGTGCGGACAGGACCGCCTGCTCCCCGAGCCGGTCGCGGAGATCGCGGTCCGTGATCAGCTCGCGGAGCGCGGCGGTGAGCGCGTCCGCGTCGCCGTTGGGGACGAGCAGCCCGTCGCGACCGTGGTCGATCAGCTCGGCGGGACCGTGCGGGCAGTCGAACGACACGACCGCCAGCCCCATGCCCATCGCCTCGATGATCACCATCGGCATGCCCTCGCGGCGCGACGACAGCGCGTAGATCGACGCGCGGGCCATCTCGCCGTGCAGGTCGCGGGTGATGGGACGCAGCTCGACCCGTCCCGTGAGGCCCAGCTCGATGATCAGCTCGTTGAGCCGATCCCGGCGCACGCCGCGGCCGAAGATCCGCAGGGTCCAGTCCGGGTGCTCGGCGGCGATCGGCGCGAACGCGCGGATGAGCAGGTCGAAGCGCTTGTTGGCGACGAGCCGCCCGGCGGCCAGCACGACCTTGTGCTCGCGCCGGGACGGGCGTCCCGGCAGCGGCGGCGCGGCGTTCGGGATCCGCACGACGCGGACGCCGGATCCGGCGAGGGCCCGCTCGTACCCGGCGCGGGCGGCCTCGGTCAGGGCGGTGACGACGGTCAGCCGCCGGTACGCGCGGACGACCTGCCGGTGCAGGGCGGGCTGGTAGGAGTCCAGGCTCATGTGGTCCTGCCCGATCGTCACGGCGCCGCGGGGCGCGAGCTCGGCCGCGAGCAGGTTCAGCGACGGGCGGGTGCCGATGACGACGTCGGCCGGGGTGCGGTACAGGGCGCGGAGGAGGCACACGTCCGTCCACATGCTCATGAGGCGGAAGGACGCCTCGTCCACCGGCGTCAGCACGCTCGGCAGCCGGGACAGGAGCCGGGCCGTCCTGCCCTTGGGCGCGAAGCGGTCGTCCGCGTACGTCACGGTCGCGCCGAGCGGGATCGCGAAGAACGGCCGCCTGCTCCGCCGGAGCGCGCTGACGATCTCGATGTCGTGGTCGCCGGCCAGGTGCCCGCAGAGGTTCAGGACGGTGCGGATCGTCCCGCCCGTCCCGTGCGCGTTCTGCAGCAGGACGCGCACGCGGAGCCGCTCACCCGGCGCCGGGACGCGGCTCCATCGCCTCCAGCGCAGCGGGCGCAGAGACCAGAGCGCCGCGCGGCGCATGACGCGATGCACCGCGCGGCGGAGGCGGCGCCTGAGCCTCGGCGGACGGCGCCCTGAGTCGTGCACCGGAGCGTTCACCGGGTCCCCCATCGCGGATGTCGGCCGTGTCCGGCTTGTTCCCGTTGATGGGCCCGGTCAACATCACCCGGTGGTCACGGAACGGTCGAGGGCGCTTCCCTTGACCCAGCGGCTCCACGACATCTCGTAGTAGCTCCAGCCGTTGAACGGGTCGAGCCCGCGCTTGCTGCCGGTGATGATGACCGGGTCGCCGCGGTAGGACCAGTTGTAGAACCACTTGGCGTCCTTGGGCGGCGAGTTCACGCAGCCGTGGCTGACGTTCTGCCGACCCTGCGCCCAGACGGTGGAGGCCATCGAGTGGACGTACTCGCCGCTGTTGGAGATCCGCACCGCGAACGGGACGACCTCCCGGTAGCCGCCGTTCTTCTTGTCCTTCGGGTCGACGCCCATCCACTCCGACGTCATGATCGCCGGATTCTCCTTGCCCATCGTGAGGTGGATGCCGCTGGTGGTGAGGTAGGTGTCGACGCCGTTGACGACGCGGCCGCCCTTGCCGGCGCTGATGGGCCAGGTCCGGACCGTTCTGCCGTTCTTCTTGACGACCGCTCTCTTCTTCTTGGTGCTGATGGTGACGATGTGCGAGTCGCCGATGCGGAACTTGCGGGAGAAGTCGTCCACGCCGTAGGTCTTCTTGCCCGACTTCACGCCGGACAGCTTGGCCGAGAACGTGACCCTCTGGTTTGGCTGCCAGTACTGGCCGTTCTTCGTCCGGAAGATGACCGTGGTGTCGTTCACCCAGTGCCAGGCGCCCGTCGCGGGCTTGGTCGACTTTACGTCCAGGACCTTCTCGACGGCCTTCTTGTCGTCGACCCCGCGGTTGAAGACGACCTGGATCGGCATGCCGATGCCGACCTTCTCGTTGTTGCTCGGGGTGACGTCGAGGATGTCGAGTTCCTTCGCCGCCTTGAGCGTGGCGAACGCGGCGTTGACCGTGGCCGTCTTGCCCTGCGGGCTCCTGGCGACGGCGGTGACCTGGTACTTGGAGCCGGGACGCAGCGTCCGCGACTTCCAGCTGGCCTTGTCGGCGGCCATCTCACCGGCGACCGGCTTGCCCTTGAGCATGACCGTGACCTGTTCGAGGGTGCCGCCCGCGGCGGTGACCACGACGCCGTCCTCCGGCTCGGCCTTGGTGTTGCCGTTCCCCGGATTGATCGTCACCTGCGGAACGCCCGCGTCGGCCTTCTCGCCGACCGTGACGCCGCCCTCCTTCTCTCCCCCGCTGCACGCCGCCGTCGTGAGCAGCAGCACGACCCCCGCCATCCCCGCACCAGCCCGAACACCTGCGGAAATCCTCCGCTGCACTGCGACCTCCCGAACCCGCCGTCTACCAGGGAGACAATAACGACAAAAACAGAGGATCATGTCATGACCCGGGGTTTTGGCAGGCGTCCGAGATCAAAGCGTTGCACGGCGCGGGCCGGGAGGGGACGGTCTCACCGCAGCGCGCTGCCCTGCCGCCACTGGTCGAACGGCAGCTGCCAGAAGCTCCAGCCGTTCATCGGCTCGACCTCGCGGTCGGTGCCGGTCAGCTCGATGACGTCGCCGCGCTGCATGGTGTCGTAGTACCACTTGGCGTTGGCGGGGCTGACGTTCAGGCAGCCGTGGCTGACGTTCGCCGACCCCTGCGAGCCGACCGACCACGGCGCCGAGTGCACGTACTCGCCGCTGTTGGAGAAGCGGACCGCGTGGTTGACGACCGTCTTGTAGTAGCCGGGGTCGCCGGGCTTGCGGCCGGGCGCCGTCATCGTGACCGGGTTGCCCTTCTCCATCAGCAGGTGGACGCCGCTGGTGGTGGTGAACTCGCGCGTCTGGCCGTTGCCGGCGCTGAACGGGATGGTCCGCAGCTTCTTGCCGTCGCGGGTGACCGTCATGTGGTGGTCGCCGATGTCGCCCTTGGTGATCTGCGCCGCACCGATGGTGAGGACGGCCTGCTCGTCCTCGGCCCCGTAGACGCCGCCGCCCGCGTTCACCCCGGCGAGGCTCGCGTGGAACCGGACGGTCTGGTGCGGCTGCCAGTACGTCTTCGTCCGGTAGATGGCCTGGTCGGCGGCGACCCAGCGCCACGCGCCCTCGACCGGCTTGTCCGGCGTGACGCGCAGCGTCCGCTCCACGGCGGCCTTGTCGGTGACCGGACGGTCGAACCGGACCATGATCGGCATCCCGACGCCGACCTTCTCGCCCTTGAGGTTCGGGGTGACGTCCACGATCGAGAGCGTCTTCTCCGCCTTGAGGGTGGTGAACGCGCTGGTCGCCGTGCGGGTCTTCCCGTCGTCGCTGGCCTGCGCAGTGACGGTGTAGGACGTGCCGGGCGTCATCGTCCGGTTGGAGCGCCACGTCTTATGCCCGTTGCCGAACGCCCCTGTGATCGTGGCGCCCCCGCCCTGGACGGTGACCTTCTGCAGCTTGCCGTCGGCGGCCTTGACCTCGATCGTCCCGTCCGGCTTGACCTGGGCGGTCCCGTTGGCCGGCGTGATCGTCACGGCGTCGGCCGAGTTCCCCGAGGCCAGGCTTCCCTCCTCGCCGGACACGCAGCCGGCCGCGAGCAGCGCGACCGCGCCCGCCCCGCCCGTGAGCGCCACCCGCATGCCCCGCCCACCGTGAATCACAACAAACTCCCCCAAACCCCGTGATCTCACCTCAAGTTGGTGAATGTTTCTAAAGAAGGGAGACGCCGCGGACCGGCCGGAAGTTCGGCCTTCCGGGCGGGAGAATCGCTGCTCAGGCGGTACGGATCACGCGGAACCGGTCAGGTGGCACCGTCCGGGACGAACCGGTCAGGCGGCCGCCGGCTCGCGGTTGACGTGGCGGACGACGCGCTTGAAGCCCCACACCGAGACGGCGACGCCGATCGCGCCCAGCCCCGCGACGATGCCGGTGCGGAACCACAGGTACATGCCGATCGACTCGTTGAACAGCATCCACAGGCTGACGGCCACGTTCGTGAACAGGACCATCGACCACAGCAGCGAGATGCGCAGGAAGAACTGGTGCACCCTGGCGTGCTTGAGGAAGGCCTCCGGGATCGGCGCCATGTCCCTGGCCAGCTTCATGGCCAGCGGCCGTCCGAGCGGGACGGAGGCGAGGAACGACAGGCTGATGATCAGCGTGCCGAGCGTCGGCTGCAGGAAGTAGACGACCGCGCTGTGCGTCGCGGCGGCCGTGATCGCGCGGACGGTCACGCCGACCGCCGCCAGCAGCAGCATCCCCGACACCGGATGACCGCGCACGAACCGGTAGATGATGCCGCCGTACACCCAGGCGACGGCGGCGACGAGCGCGCCGTTCAGCCCGAGCAGAGTCAGCGCGGCGTAGAAGACCGCGACGGGGGCGATGACCCCTTCGATGAAGCGCGGGAGCGCGTGCATCAGCAGGGCCGTGACCCGGGGCAGCTCGAAGGCGTGGTGCCCTTCGGAGGCGGGGCTCTCGAAGGCGGCGTGCGCGCCGCCCCGCGCCCCGCCGGCCTGCGCCGTCGGCGTGGGGGTCTCCGCCGCCCGGGAGGGCGCGGCGGGAGTCTTCGCCGGTCGATCCATCGAGCGCTGTGCTCCCCGATCGGTGTCCATGGAGTCGGTTGTGGTCACGATTCGCCCCACCGTACGTGATGATCGGCACGCGTCTGTCCGTTTTCGAATGATCCGGTCCGCGCGCCCCCGGTCCCCCATTGGTTCGGATTCGCCGTGCGTCCGGTGCGGGCGGCGGCCGGATCCGGCCAGAGTTGAACCGGTGTGACCCAGGCCTCACTTCCGACAGTAGCGGGTGCCCCGCTCACCGCTCCGGCGGGGCCGGCTGGACGTCGCGAGCCGCCGCGTAGATGGCCCTGAGCGTCACCGCGACCGACGGGCGGCGCACGCTCGCGGCCCTGGTCACGGCGTAGACCTCGCGGGCCAGCGTGCATTCGGGGATGCGCCGGACGGCCACGTCCTGGTCGCCGGCGGCGAGCGCCAGCGCGGGCACGGCGGTGATGCCGATGCCGCGCGCCACCAGGCTCAGGATCGTGTGCAGGCCCTCGAACTCCCACGGGACGGGACGGGCCCCGCCGACGGTGTCCATGAGCCGCTCCAGCGCCTGCCGGGACGGCTCTCCGGGCGGCGCGGCCATCCACGGCTCGTCCCTGAGCTGCTGCAGGTCGACCCGCCGCCCGGGCTCGGACATGGGGTGCGTGGCCGGGACGACCAGGACCAGCGGGTCGCGGCGCAGGTGGAAGAACTCCAGCGCGGCGGGCGACTGTTCGGGGACCTTGCCCGTCCAGTCGTCGATGAGCGCGATGTCGACCTCGCCGTTCTGCACCTGCCGGATGCCGTCGCCGGGCCGGGTCTGCCGCAGGACGAACGTCAGATCGGGGTGCTCGCCGAGGCTCTGCGCCAGCGCGGGCGCGAACGCGACGGCGGCGGTGGGGAACGCGGTCACCACGACCCGGCCCATCGGCGTGTCGGAGTGCGCCGACAGCTCCGCCTCGGCGGTCTCCACGAGGCTGAGGATCTCCTCGGCGCGGTCGGCGAGACGGCGCCCGGCGTCGGTCAGCTCGGCGCTGCGGGCGGTGCGGTCCAGCAGCGGCACGCCGCCGGCCTCGCGTTCGAGCGCGGCGAGCTGCTGGGAGACGGCGGAGGCGGTGTAGCCGAGGGCGGCGGCGGTCGCGGCGATGCTGCCGCGGCGGCCGAACTCCGCGAGAAGCCGCAGGCGGCGAAGCTCTAGCATCAGTCCATCTTACGGTCGGCATCGATGAGACTCGCTTGTGATGATGCTAAAAGCGGGAAAGTATGAATCGAACCCGGCCGGGTCGCACAGGGGGACTCCGCTCTCACCCACCGTAATCACGCATGCCCTTTGGAGCGTTCATGCCTGCCCAGAAAGAGTCCGAACCCGTCCGGCCGCTGCCGTTCGCGCCGCGTCCCGTCGCCCTGTCGGCGACGCTCGCGGTGAACGAGGCGATCGCCCGCAAGCGCAGGGAGGGCGTGCGCGTCCTGCCGCTCGGCTTCGGGGAGGCCGGGATACCCATCCACCCGGCGCTGACCCGCGAGCTCGGCGCCGCCGCGGGGCGGGGCGGCTACGGGCCGGTCGCCGGGTCGGCCGCGCTGCGCGCGGCCGCCGCGGGCTACTGGTCCCGGCGCGGGCTGCCCACCGACCCGTCAATGATCGTCGCCGGGCCGGGCAGCAAACCGCTGCTGTACGCGCTGCTGACCTCGATCGGCGGCGATGTGGTCGTGGCGTCGCCGAGCTGGGTGAGCTACGCCGCCCAGGCGTCGCTGGTGGGCGCCGAGCCGATCCGCGTCGCGACGCCGCGCGGCGAGGGCGGCGTGCCGAGCCCGGCGCTGCTGGCCGACGCCGTGGTGCGGGCCCGCGCGCGGGGGCGCGAGGTGCGGGCCGTCGTGGTGACGCTTCCCGACAACCCGACGGGGACGATGGCGTCCGAGGAGACCGTCCGGCGGCTGTGCGCGGTGGCGCGCGAGCACGGCCTGGTGATCATCTCGGACGAGATCTACCGCGACCTGGTGCACGCGCCCGGACGGCGGGTGCCGAGCCCGGCCCGGTACGCGCCGGAGCGGACCGTCGTGACGACCGCGCTGAGCAAGAGCCTGGCCGCGGGCGGCTGGCGGCTGGGCGTGGCGCGGCTGCCGGACGGCCCCTTCGGCCGCGCGCTGCGCGACAGCCTGCTGGGCGTGGCGAGCGAGGTGTGGTCAAGCGCGCCCGCGCCGATGCAGCACGCCGCCGCGTACGCGTTCGCGGAGCCGCCCGAGCTGGTGGAGCACGTCGACCGCAGCAGGCGGCTGCACGCCGCGGTCACGGGAGCGGTCGCGGACCGGTTCGCCGCCGCGGGGGCCCGCGTCACGCGTCCGGAGGCGGCGTTCTACGTCTACCCGGACTTCGGCCCGATGCGGGACGTGCTGTGCGCCAACCACGGCGTCCGGACGGCCGCCGACCTCACAGACCTGCTATTGGAACGTTACGGAGTCGGCGTCCTGCCCGGCAGCTCGTTCGGGGACGCCCCGTCCGCCCTGCGGATGCGGGTGGCGCCGAGCCAGCTCTACGGCGACGACGACGAGCAGCGCCTCGCGGCCCTGGCCTCGCCCGCCCCGGCGGACCTGCCGTGGATCGCGGACGCCCTGGACCGCCTGAGCGACGTGCTCGCCGACCTCTCCGAGACCGTCACCGCGGGCGAGCCGGTCCCCGCCTGAGCGGAGCGGGGCCCCACGGGAGCGGGCCCGCGCCTTAATTGCGGTGGGAATTGCGGAGGGTAAGGGAGTCGAACCCCTTCGAGTGTCACCTCGACGTCAGTTTTCGAAACTGCTGCCTTACCGTTCGGCCAACCCTCCGGGACACGCTGCGGGCCGTCTGCCGCGAGACGGCCCGCGGCGCCGGGCGCCAGTGGACCAGCAGGGAGTCGAACCCTGATCGCCTCCGTGCAAAGGAGGTGTGCTTCCGTTACACCACAAGCCCATCGTCCGTGCTCAGCAGGGGCGGTAGGAGTCGAACCCACTTTCCGCCGGATTTGGAGACCGGCCGCCTAACCGGTGGCTCACCCCTTCGTGCTTTTCGCATTCGTTCGATGTGTTCAATGATGCGGAGGTTCCGGGACGCGCACAAATTGTTTTCTCCGTAAAGGCTCGGATGCGCACCGTCATCACCCCGTGATGGTGCGCGGATGGGCGCCACCCGAGCCGTCCCGCGCCTATAAGCGTGGTGTAAGGTCCAACGACGCACGGGGCGAACGGCACGAATCGACCGGGGACAGGCCAACGGACGCCCGGTCCGGCCTGCCCGTGGTAAACCCGAGACAGGCACGAAGTCACGCGAGTGATGAAGAAGGCGAGGGGGCCCGCCATGAGGCATGCACGGGACGGCGCTGCCGCGGCGATGAGCGCCGCCTCCAGGATTCTCGTCGCGCGGGGCAAGAACGAGCCCCAGGAGATGGAGAACCCGGACGTCGCCTGGGGCCAGCGCGCCCGCGACGGCGTGTGGGTGCCGACCAAGGACGGGCAGCGCATCCACCTCGGCATTGACGTGGCCGCGGCCGACACCGTCGCGCAGGTGCTGCGCCCCAGCCTGCGGGTGTTCGTGGGCGTGGACGTCGACACCGACATCGTCGCCCAGACGACCGCCGGCGGGGTGCGGCTGCTGACGGTGATCCACGGCCCGGACGCCCCCTCGGAGTTCCGGTTCTCGGTGTCCCTCGCCGACGGCCTGGCGCTGGAGTCGATGCCGTCGGGCGGGTACGACGTCGTCCACCTGCGCTACGGCGCGACCGTGGGACGCCTCTACAACCCGTGGGCGAGCGACTCGATGTTCCGCCAGGTGAAGGCGGACTACACGCTGGAGGGGACGGCCGTCACGATGCGCGTCCAGCACTCCGACGCCTACTACCCCGTCGTCGCCGACCCCAACTACGAGCGCTGACCGACCGCACGGGCCCCCGGCCTTTTAAGCTTCCAGTCGCCTGAGCCTGTCCTCTTTCCCGGTTGTGACCCTGTCCGGAATGCGGAACTGTACGCGCCGCATCACGGGGTGCGCATGGACGTGCCGGATTCTCGTCATATGGTTGTGCACCACGGGCCGCGTCCCCGGCCCCGGCAGCACGCGTTCCTGCAAAGGGCGGGCCGGGCACACGACCGCCCCGGGTCCCCGAGACTGGAGCCATCGTGATCTTCACTCATGACACCGAGCACGCGCTCGCCGTCGTCGTCGACCTGATCAACACCGGCCCGGCGGCGTCCGGGGCCGAGGAGCTCGCCGGGCTGCCCGGCCTGCACGCGTTCGTGGACCGCAACGACTTCAGCGACATCGGCGAGCTGGGCGGCGTCGACCTCGCCCGCGTCCTGGACCTGCGCGAGCGGTTCCACGCCGTGTTCCGCGCCGAGGACGTCCCGGCCGCCGTCCAGAAGATCAACGAGATCGTCGGCGAGGTCCGCACCACCCCGCACCTGACCGACCACGACGGCTACAGCTGGCACGTGCACTACTTCGCGCCGGGCGCGCCGCTCGGCGAGCACCTGGCCGCCGACTGCGGGATGGCGCTGGCGCACGTCGTGGCGGCGGGCGAGCTGGACCGGCTGCGCACCTGCGAGGCCCCGGACTGCTCACGCGTCCTGGTGGACCTGTCCCGCAACCGCTGCCGCCGCTACTGCGACAGCCGCACCTGCGGCAACCGCATGCACGTCGCGGCCTACCGCGCCCGCCAACGCGAGGCCGCGCTGTAGGGCGTTCAGTCCCGCAGGGCGGTAACGGCGGAAAGGGCCTGGCGGGCGGCCTTGACGTCGTGGACGCGGAACACGCGGGCGCCCAGCAGGGCGGAGACGCCGAGGACGGCCAGGGTGCCGACGCCGCGCTTGTCGACGGGGCGGCCGAGCGTCTCCCCGATGAAGTCCTTGTTGGACACCGCGACCAGTACCGGCCAGCCGGTGGCGGTCAGCTCGCCGAGCCGGCGGGTGATCTCCAGAGACTGGCGGGTGTTCTTGCCGAAGTCGTGCGCGGGGTCGATGAGGATGGCGTCCCGGCGGACGCCCAGCGCCGCCGCGCGCTTCGCCTCGGTCGTCACGTGGGCGATCACGTCGCTGACGACGTCGTCGTAGGCGACGCGGTGCGGGCGGGTGCGGGGCGCGAGGGCGCCGGCGTGCGCGCAGACGAGGCCGATGCCATGGTCGGCGGCGACCTCGGCCAGCCGCCGGTCGGGCCCGCCCCAGGTGTCGTTGAGCAGGTCGGCGCCCGCCCGCGCCACCGCCTCGCCGACCTCGGCCCGCCAGGTGTCGACGCTGATCACGACGCCGGGATGGCGCGCGCGGACGGCGGCGACGAGCCCGACGACGCGGCGCAGTTCCTCGGCGACGCCGACGTCCTCGCCGGGGCCCGCCTTCACGCCGCCGATGTCGACGATGTCGGCGCCCTCCGCGACCGCGCGGTCCACGGCGGCGAGCGCGGCGTCGAAGCCGTAGGTGGCGCCCTTGTCGAAGAACGAGTCGGGCGTGCGGTTCACCACGGCCATGATCGCGTGCGGGCCGAGTTCGCGCCCGTTCAGCCGCAGCGGCGTCTCTGGAGGGCTCATGATGGTCTCACCGTGGCACATCGGGGCCCGGCCTCGCGAACAGAAGCGAATTCGGTTCAAAGGCCGCCCTCCCTCGTCAGCATCGCGGCAGGGTCGCTAACCTCATATTTCACGCTCGTCGCGGGTCCACCCGTGGTGGGCCAGCATCGGACCTAATCAGTGGAGGATCCGCTGTCCAGGCGAGCACTCATCACCGGCATCACCGGACAGGACGGCTCGTATCTCGCCGAGCATCTGCTCGCGCTGGGGTACGAGGTCTGGGGCCTGGTGCGGGGGCAGGCGAACCCCCATGTGTCGCGGCTCCGCAAGCACATCGGCGACGTGCAGATCACCACCGGCGACCTGCTCGACCAGGGCAGCCTGATCTCGGCGGTGGAGCACGTCCGGCCGGACGAGGTCTACAACCTCGGCGCGATCTCCTACGTGCCGATGTCGTGGCAGCAGGCCGAGCTGACCGCCGAGGTCACCGGCATGGGCGTGCTGCGGATGCTGGAGGCGATCCGCGTGGTGTCGGGCATCAGCCCGTCCCGGACGCCGGGCCGCGAGCAGATCCGCTTCTACCAGGCGTCGTCGTCGGAGATGTTCGGGATGGTCCGGGAGACGCCGCAGAACGAGGCGACGCCGTTCCACCCGCGCAGCCCGTACGGGGTGGCGAAGAGCTACGGGCACTACATCACGCAGAACTACCGCGAGTCGTACGGGATGTTCGCGGTCAGCGGGATCCTGTTCAACCACGAGTCGCCGCGCCGGGGCGCCGAGTTCGTCACCCGGAAGGTGTCGCTCGGCGCGGCCCGCATCAAGCTGGGCCTGGCGTCCGAGCTGCGGCTGGGGAACCTCGACGCGCGCCGCGACTGGGGTTTCGCGGGCGACTACGCCCGCGCGATGCGGCTGATGCTGGCCCAGGACGCCCCGGAGGACTTCGTCATCGGGACGGGCCACACCCAGTCGGTCCGGGAGCTGGTGGAGTTCGCGTTCCGCACGGCGGGCCTGAACTGGGAGGACCACGTCGTCCTGGACGCGAAGTACACGCGCCCCGCGGAGGTCGACCTGCTGTGCGCCGACCCGAAGAAGGCCCGCGAGCAGCTCGGCTGGGAGCCCGCGGTGACGTTCGAGGAGCTCGTCACGATGATGGTCGAGTCGGACCTGCGGCTGCTGTCGGAATCGGCGCGCCCCGAGGACGAGCCGTTCAGCCCCGACCATTGGTGAACGGCCGTTCGGTGTTCCGCGGCGAGGGCCATTGGTGATCCTGTGACCCGGGCCGTGGCACGATTCAGATATGGCCACTTGCGAACATGTGCGGAGCATTCCGGCGGAGGATCCGTCGCCCAACACGCCGCAGGGCTGCGAGGAGTGCCTGGCAGAGGGCACCAGGTGGGTCCATCTGCGGCTCTGCCTGGGCTGCGGGCACGTGGGCTGCTGCGACTCCTCCCCCATGAGGCACGCCACGGCGCACTTCGAGAAGGAAGGGCACCCGATCGTCCGGTCGTTCGAGCCGGGCGAGGACTGGCGCTGGTGCTTCGTCGATGAACTGATCGTCTGATGCCGGACGTCCGGCTGGGCACCGGACCTGGCCGCTGGATCCTGCTCGCGACGGTGCTGGGGTCGAGCGTGGCGATGCTCGACTCCACGGTCGTGAACGTCGCGCTGCCCAGGCTGGCGCGCGACCTGGACGCCGACATGGCCGGGCTGCAGTGGACGGTGAACGCCTACACGCTGACGCTCGCCGGGTTCATCCTGCTCGGCGGCTCCCTCGGCGACCGGTACGGGCGGCGCCGGATCTTCCTCGTCGGCGTCGTGTGGTTCGCGGTCGCGTCGGTGCTGTGCGGGCTGGCGCTGAACATCGAGATGCTGATCGTGTCGCGGGCGCTGCAGGGCGTGGGCGGGGCGCTGCTCACCCCGGGCTCGCTGGCGATCATCCAGGCGTCGTTCGCCGCCGACGACCGGCCGCGCGCGGTCGGGGCCTGGTCGGGGCTCGGCGGCGTGGCGGGCGCGATCGGGCCGTTCGCGGGCGGCTGGCTGGTGGAGGCGGCGGGCTGGCGGTGGGTGTTCCTGCTGAACGTGCCGCTGACCGCCGTGGTGGTGCTGGTCGCGGTGCGGCACGTCCCGGAGAGCGTCGACCCGGAGGCGCGCGGGCGCTTCGACGTGCTCGGCGCGGCGCTGGCGGCGCTCGCGCTGGCCGGGACGACGTACGCGCTGACCGAGGCGCCGGGCGGCAACGCGTCCCCGGTGGTCATCGCCGCCACGGCCGGGGCGGGCGCCGCCGCGGCCGTCGCGTTCGTGCTGGTCGAGAAGATCCGCGGCAAAGGCGGCAGAAGAGGGGCGAAAGCCGCCGGGCGGGCCGGACGCGAGGCACCGCGCCCGATGCTGCCGCTGGACGTGTTCGCCTCCCGGCAGTTCACCGCCATCAACGTCGTCACGTTCATCATGTACGGCGGGATGGGCGTGATGTTCTTCCTGTTCGTGCTGAACCTGCAGGTCGTCGGCGGCTTCTCGCCGATCGCGGCGGGCACGGCGCTGCTGCCCGTCACGGTGCTGATGCTGCTGCTGTCCGCGCGGGCGGGCGCGCTCGCGCAGAAGATCGGCCCGCGGATCCCGATGACGGCCGGGCTCGTGGTCGCGGCGGTCGGAATGCTGCTGGTCGGCCGGATCGACGCGGACTCGTCCTACGTGCGGGACGTCCTGCCCGCCGTGATCGTGTTCGGGCTCGGCCTGGCGGCGGTGGTCGCGCCGCTCACCGCGACCGTCCTTGCCACCGCGGACGTCAACCACGCGGGCGTGGCCAGCGGCGTCAACAACGCGGTGGCGCGGGCGGCGGGGCTGCTGACGGTGGCGGCGATCCCGCCGCTGGCCGGGCTGACCGGCGACGCCTACGACGACCCGGCCGCGTTCTCGGACGGGTTCCGGATCGCGATGGTCGTGTGCGCCGCGATGCTCGCCGCCGGCGCGGTGCTGAGCTTCCTGACGGTCGACGACGACGCGCTGCGCGCCCCGTCCGGCGAGGCGGTCGAGCCGGAGTGCCGGAGCCACTGCGGGGTCGGCGCGCCGCAGCTGCAGCCCGAGCCGGAGCCCGCCCCGGCCAAGGCCGCCGGGGGCCCGCCGCCTTGATCACCAGGTCGGGGCGGGTTCAATCTCGGTCCGATTCCGGCTATGTCCAAGACCGAATGGGTTCATTGGCATACGGTCGGTGCATGAATCTGCGGCAGCTGCGCTATGTCGTGGCGACCGCCGACCACGGCACGATGACGTCGGCGGCCCAGGCTCTCTACGTGGCTCAGCCCGCGCTCTCGCGGGCGGTCCGCGAGCTGGAGCGCGAGCTCGGCGTCGAACTGTTCGCGCGTTCCGGCCGCGGCGTCGTCCTCACGCCGGTCGGCGAGCAGGTGGTCCGGCAGGCCAGGGTCGCGCTGGACGCCGTCGACGCGATCGAGGGCCTGGCGGTGACCCGGTCCAACGGGCGCGGCGCCGACCTGCGCATCGCCGTCACCTCCACGCTGGAGCCCGAGCTGACCGGACGGCTCCTGCCCCGCTTCGCCCGCGACCAGCCGGCCGTCCGGGTCCGGGTGATCCGCTGCGAGGACCGCGACCGCGTCGCGGCGGCGCTGCGCGCGGGCCGCGCCGACCTCGCCCTGACCGACCTGCCCGTGCCCGGCGACATGACCGCGCACCCGTTCGAGCAGCGGGAGGTCGTGCTGATCTCGCCGCCGGCGCTGAAGATGCGCGAGCCGGTGCCGGTGCACGCGCTGGACGGGATGCGCCTCGTGCTGCCCGCCCGCGGCGGCGCCCGCCGCGCCGAGATCGACACCGTGCTGCGGCGGGTCGGCGCCACCCCGGTCGCCGCGGTGGAGTCCGACGAGCGCGGCGCCTGGATGGGCTGGGTCCGCGCCGGGATGGGCTCGCTGCTGTGGTACCGCAACCAGCTCGACGACACCGAGGGCGTGACCGTCCGGTCGTTCATGCCGCCGATCACCCGGATGACCGGAATCGTCCACGCGCACCGCAAGCTGCCGCCCGCCGCCCGCGACTTCCTCACCTTCGCCAAGGACACGGCCCGCGACCCCCACTGACCGTCGCACTTCCCGGGGGGCCTGGGGGTCGTCCCCCCGGAGGCGATGCGGTCGCGGGGCGCGTGCGATCATCTGGTGAGTGGGGACGACGCACGCACTCTGGCTGCTGGCCGTTCCGGTCACCGCCCTGGTCGTGGCCGCGGGCGCGCGGCGGGCCGGGCTCTCGGCGCCGCTGGTCCTGGTGATCGCGGGGCTGTCCGTCTCGTTCGTGCCGGGGGTGCCGGAGTTCGAGCTCGACCCGGAGATCGCGCTGTACGTATTCCTGCCGCCGCTGCTGTTCGCGGCGGCCTGGAAGAGCTCCTACGTGGGCCTGCGCGAGAACGCATGGTCGATCGGGTTCCTGTCGGTCGGGCTGGTGCTGTTCACCACGTTCGCGGTGGGGTACGCGGCGTACCTGCTGGTCCCGGGCCTGCCGCTGCCGGCGGCGTTCGTGCTCGGCGCGATCGTGGCGCCGCCGGACGCGGTCGCGGCGGTGAGCGTCGCGCAGCGCCTCGGCCTGCCGCGCCGGACGGTGACGATCCTGGTCGGCGAGAGCCTGTTCAACGACGCGACGGCGCTGACGGCGTTCCGCGTCGCGCTGATCGCGGCGACCGGTGCGGGCTTCACGCTCGTGGACGGCGTGTGGCGCTTCCTGTTCGCCGCCGCCGTCGGGGCGGCGGTCGGGCTGCTGCTCGGGCCGCCGCTGCACTGGCTGCGGACGCGGCTGAACGATCCGCTGGTGGAGAACGCCGTCGCGGTCGTGACGCCGTTCGGCGCGTACCTGATCGCCGAGAGCGTGCACGCGTCCGGGGTCATCGCGGTGGTGGTCAGCGGGCTGTACCTGGGGCACCGGGCGACCGAGTCGACCGCCGTGACCCGGCTGATCGGGCAGTCGTTCTGGAAGGTCATGGTCTTCATCCTGGAGTCCGTGGTGTTCCTGCTCATCGGCCTGCAGCTGCCGCCGGTGATCGACGGGCTGTCGGACCGGAGCACGCCGCAGCTGGTCTGGTGGGCGCTGGCGATCTTCACGGTCACGGTCGTCGCGCGTTTCGTGTGGGTGTTCCCGGCCTCGTACGTCCCGCGGCTGCTGTCGAAGCGGCAGCGGGAGCGCGAGGACCCGGGGTGGCGCGGCCGGACGATCGCCTCCTGGGCGGGCATGCGCGGCGTGGTGTCGCTGGCCGCCGCGTTCGCGGTCCCGTTCGCCACCTCTGCGGACGAACCGTTCCCCGGACGCGACCTGATCCTGTTCCTGACGTTCACGACCGTCCTCGGGACGTTGCTGGTGCAGGGGCTGACGTTCCCGGCGCTGATCCGCGCGCTCGGCGTCGGCGGCGACCGCGAGCGCTACGCCGACACCGTCGCGGAGGCGGGCGCGCAGCACGCCGCCGCCCAGGCGGCGCTGGCGCGCCTGGACGAGCTGACCGCCGAGCAGGAGCTGGACGCCGCGGTCGTGGAGCGGCTCCGGCAGCTGGCCGAGCACCGGCAGCTGCGCGCCTGGGAGCGGCTCGGCGGCGGGACGGGCCCGGAGGGCGAGGAGGTGCCGACGGCGGCGTACCGGCGGCTGCGCCGGGAGATGCTCGCGGCGGAGCGGCGGGTGTTCGTCCGGATGCGGGACGAGCGCCGCATCGACGACGAGGTGCTGACCCGCGTCATGCACGAGCTGGACCTGGAGGAGGCGGCCCTCAACCGCGAGTAGGCCCGCGTCCGCGGGCAGGCACGCGGGCAGGCCCGTGCCCCCGGCCACGGCTGGGCGCCGTAGCCGGGGCGGCCGGGTGCGGCTGCGGGGTCAGGACGACCCGTTGAGGGGCTGGTCGGGCAGCTCGACGGTGTAGGACTCCTTCACCACGTCCAGGTGGTGCCAGGACTCCTTGACCGTCACGCCGGGCACGGCGCGGATGGCGTCCAGCACGGCGACCAGCTCGCTGCGCGAGGCCGCCTCGGCCTGCCCGACGATGTCGTAGCGGCCGAAGCCGGTCGCCAGGTAGCGGATGCCGTCCTGCGCGGCGACCGCGTCGGCCGCCTTCCGCAGCCCGCCGGTGACCACCAGCCCGAACCCGCCGAGCTCGGCCGCACCGAGGGCCAGCGGGTCGGCCAGGCCGGTGACCTGGATGACGCCCGAGCGCATCAGCCTGACCACCCGGGCCCGGGTGGCGGCCTGCGACAGGCCGATGATGTGCGCGAGACGGGTGTAAGGGGCGCGCCCGTCGCGCTGCAGCTCCTGCAGGAGCCGCCAGTCGATGC
Source organism: Actinomadura sp. KC06 (assembly GCF_004348735.1). Classification (GTDB taxonomy): domain Bacteria; phylum Actinomycetota; class Actinomycetes; order Streptosporangiales; family Streptosporangiaceae; genus Spirillospora. The sequence goes on along the minus strand of NZ_SMKT01000074.1, from coordinate 12,935 downwards.
CGTCGAGGGTGACCTCGCCGAGCTCGCGCACCACCGCGTGCGTGTCGCGCACGGTGGCCACCGACCGGAACACCTCCGCCGCGCGGACGCCGGGGACGGACCTGATCTGGTCCACCTCGGCGGCGAGCGCGGCGTCGTCGCGGGTGCGCACCTGCGCGACCAGGTCGTACGGGCCGGCGGTCAGGGCGGCGAAGCTGACGGCGGTCCGCTCGGCGACGGCAGCGGCCACCTTCCGCGCCGAGCCGTCCACGGTGACCGAGAGGTGCCCGATCGCCTCGGCGCCGACGACGGCGGCGTGCACGATGCCGACGACGCGGACGACCTGCGTTTCGAGAAGGTGCTGCACCCGTGCCCGCACGGCCGTGCGGGAAAGCCCGACGCGGTCGGCGAGCGCCTGGAACGTCGCCCTGCCATCCCGCTGGAGCTCGCGGACGAGCACGGCGTCGACCGCATCCAGCACGGCTGTCCTCCTCGACATGTGATGGAGATGAATCGGTTTGTCGACAACTGCAAGATCATTCCATTTCAGGACGGTATGACGTCAAATATTGATCTTGCTCGTGTTCACCGTGCCCGGCGGCCGTCGAAGCGTCTGCGGCGGGCTGCGCGCGGCGACGTTTCCGGCGCCGGATAATCCCGTCCGAAAGCACAACGCGGCCGGCTCACAACGCGCACCGGGCACGGCGGAGGGGCGGCGGCGGGCGCGCACGGTGGCAAGGATCGCTCCGTTGATCACTGCGATGACCGCCGCGCGGCCAGGACGGCCCGCGGCGCGGACGAGCGCGGCTGACCGGGCCCAAGTGCGTGACCTGCATGCGCTTCTCCCGGTGTTCTGCTGTCACGCCCCCTACGGCGGTTCCGCCGTCCGCGTGAGGCACATGTAAGAAAAGTGCATCGAGGGCGCAGTTACGTCAAGAGGTAACTTTACAGAGAGCCAAGCCTCACGTTGCACCGTTTTCACCACGTCGCGGAGTTCGCTTCGCTCAGCGGGCCGGGGGCGGGCCCGCCGGCGGCGTGTTCGGGGCACGGCCGGGTATGGCCGACAATGGACGGTGGCCCAGCCACCCTGACCCGCGATTGGTGTGTAGTACAGCCGTGCGCCTGCTGAACGGTGAGCATTCCGCTCACGACCTCACCTATAACGACGTCTTCATGGTCCCGCGCCGCTCGTCGGTCGGGTCCCGCCTGGAGGTCGACCTGTCCACCGTGGACGGGAGCGGGACGACCATCCCCCTCGTCGTGGCCAACATGACCGCCGTCTCCGGCCGCCGGATGGCCGAGACCGTCGCGCGGCGCGGCGCGCTCGCGGTGCTCCCGCAGGACATCCCGGTGGACGTGGTCGCCGAGGTGATCGGCTGGGTCAAGGCACGCGACCTGGTCGTCGACACCGCGATCCGGCTCGGGCCGTCCAGCACGGCCGGGGACGCGCTCGCGCTGCTGCCCAAGCGCGCCCACAACGCCGTGATCGTCGTCGAGGACGACCGTCCCGTCGGCGTCGTCACCGAGGCCGACTGCCAGGGCGTCGACCGGTTCGCGCAGCTCCGCGACATCATGTCCCGCGACCTGGTCACGGTGCCGGACGGCGTCGACCCGCGCGAGGCGTTCGACCGGCTGCACGAGCGCGGGCACCGCCTCGCGCCCGTCGTGGACGCCTCCGGGCGGCTCGCGGGCGTCCTCACCCGCACCGGCGCGCTCCGCGCCACCCTCTACAAGCCCGCCGTGGACGGCGCCGGACGCCTGCGCATCGGCGCGGCCGTCGGCGTGAACGGCGACGTCGCGGGCAAGGCGAAGGCGCTGCTGGAGGCGGGCGCCGACCTGATCGTGGTCGACACCGCGCACGGCCACCAGGACAAGATGATCAGCGCGCTGGCCGCCGTCCGGGCGCTGGACCCCGCCGTCCCGGTGGTGGCCGGGAACGTGGTGACCGCCGAGGGCACCCGCGACCTGATCGAGGCCGGGGCCGACATCGTCAAGGTCGGCGTGGGGCCCGGCGCGATGTGCACGACGCGGATGATGACGGGGGTCGGGCGGCCGCAGTTCTCCGCCGTCCTGGAGTGCGCCGCCGAGGCCCGCCGGCTCGGCCGGCACGTGTGGGCGGACGGCGGCGTCCGGCACCCCCGCGACGTGGCGCTGGCGCTCGCGGCGGGCGCGGCGAACGTGATGGTCGGGTCCTGGTTCGCCGGGACGTACGAGTCGCCGGGCGACCTGCAGCGGACCGCGGACGGGCGGCCGTACAAGGAGAGCTTCGGGATGGCGTCCGCGCGGGCCGTGCGGCTGCGCACCGCCGAGGACTCGCCGTTCGACCGGGCCCGCAAGGCGCTGTTCGAGGAGGGCATCTCCACGTCCCGGATGTTCCTGGACCCGCGGCGCCCCGGCGTGGAGGACCTGATCGACTCGATCGTGGCGGGGCTGCGCAGCTCCTGCACCTACGCGGGCGCCCGGACGCTGGAGGAGTTCCACGAGCGGGCGACCGTCGGCGTCCAGGGCTCGTCCGGGTTCGTCGAAGGCATGCCGCTGTCCAGCAGTTGGTGAAGTCTTCTCCATGATCAGCGTGGCATTCGCGACACGCCGCTTCCGCCGCTGATCTTTCCCCGCTCTGACCTGCACGCTCTGGGAGAGGGGCGGAGAAGGGGGTCTTCGTCCCCGAAGGGGGCGGAGCATGGTCGACGGGCCGATCGGCGACGGGACGCGGCTGCTGCCGGACGACCCGCCGCGGCCGGCGGGCGAGGACGACGGCGGCCGGGACGTCCGGCCCGAGCGGAACGACACGCACGGGCGGGACCAGGCCCACGGGCGGGACGCGGCGCTGCGGGGCCTTGTCCAGGCGCTGCTGATCGCCGCGGTGTCCCCGGCGCTGCCGGGCATCGCGCACCTCCGGGCCGGACGGGTCCGGCTCGGCGGGGCGCTGGTGTTCGCGCAGGCGCTGCTCATCACGGGCGCCGCGGCCGCCGTGGGCGAGGGGCAGTCGCTGTTCCTGGAGTTGTCGGTGCGGCCCGGCTGGCTGCTGGCCGTGGCGGTCGGCGCGGTCGTGCTGGCGGGTCTGTGGACCGCGCTGATCGTCCACTCCTACGCCGTGCTGGTCCCGGACGGGCTGTCTCCGCTGTGGCGGCTCGCCGGGGGGACCTCCGTGTCTGTGCTGTGCCTGCTCGTCGTCGTCCCGCCGCTGACCGTCGCCCACTACGGCTACCTGCAGCGCGACCTGGTCGACAGCCTGTTCGCCGAGGGAGCGGCGCCGGCCGCGCGGGCGAGCGCCCCGGCGGCGGACGCCGCGGACCCGTGGGCGGGCACGCCGCGCCTCGACATCCTGCTCATCGGCGGCGACGCCGACGTGGGCCGTCCCGGTGTCCGCACCGACAGCATGACGCTGGCCAGCATCGACACCGCGACGGGGAACACGCTGCTGATGAGCCTGCCGCGCAATCTGCAGCACGTGCCGGTGTGGTCGGGGACGAAGCGCGTCCCGTACCCGCCGAAGGAGTTGCTGAACGAGGTGTACGAGACCGGCAGCCGCCATCCTGGTGTGCTGGCGGGCGGCGGACGCGTCCGCAATCCCGGCGCCGAGCTGCTGAAACGGACGGTCTCGCACATCCTCGGCCGACCCGTCCCGTACTACGCGATGGTCGACATGCGGAGCTTCCGGCAGATCGTGGACGCGGTCGGCGGCGTCCGGGTCTGCGTTGCCGGCGCCGTTCCCGTCCCGAAGCAGCAGGTGCCGTCGGGGGTGCTGAAGCCGGGCTGCCGCAAGCTCAGCGGGCGGGAGGCCCTCTGGTACGGACGGTCCCGCACCGGCAGCAGCGACTACTCCCGCATGAGCCGCCAGAAATGCCTGATGTGGGCGCTGGCCCGCCAGGCCGGGCCGCTGACCGTGCTGCGCAGCTTCCAGCACCTCACCCGGGTCTTCAAGGACTCCGTCAGCACCGACCTGCCGCGGCGGCTGCTCCCGCCGCTCGTCGGCCTCGCCGCAAAGATCAGGAACGCCGAGATCTCCAGCCTGCAGTTCGTGCCGCCGGCCGTCTCGACCGGCCGCCCGGACTATGCCGAGATCAGGAGGATGGCGGCGCGGGCCGTCCGGGACTCCGCCGCGGGCGCCGGGAGCGCGGGCGGGCTGCACCTTTTGAGCAACAGCTGCACCTGACGCCCCAATCGCCCGCCCGAGGTCGTCTCCTACGCAACCTTTGCCCGGTTCCGAGCGTCCTTAAAGTGAGCCAGGGCTTATTCCAGTGTGGGTGGGAATCGGAGCGTACATGGGGCGATCGGCGAGTCGGCGTGCCCGGGCGAGCGGCGAAGAGCGTCCGTCCGGCGGCGAGGGGCTTCCCCGTGCGCTGGCGCTGACGCTCGCGTCCGCCCTGGTCTGGGGCGTGGCCCACTTCATCGCCGGACGCCGCGTCGCGGGCGGCGTGCTGCTGGCCCTGTACCTCGTGGTCGCCGCCGCCCTCGCGGGCGCCGCCACGCTCTACCGCTCCGAGCTGCCGACGCTCGCCGTCCAGCCGGACATGCTGCAGCGGCTGACCGCCGCGCTCGTCGCGCTCGGCGTGCTGTGGATGTTCGTCGTCGTCTGGTCCTACCTGGTGCTGCGCCCGATCAGCATGACGGGCGGCGCCCAGTCGCTGGGCGCGGCGGCGGTGGCCGTGATGTGCCTCGCCGTCGCCGTCCCCGCGGCCTGGTCGGCGCACAAGAGCTATGTCGCCAGGGACGCGCTGACCAGCATCTTCCGCACCGGCGACGAGAACGGCAGGCACGTCGACACCGACGACCCGTTCGACGGGCAGCCGCGCGTCAACATCCTGCTCATCGGCGGCGACGCCGCCGAGAACCGCACCGGCGTGCGCACCGACAGCATGACGGTGGCCAGCGTCGACACCGAGACCGGCGACACGGTGCTGCTCAGCCTGCCCCGCAACCTGGAGAACGTCCCGTTCCCGGCGGGCCCGGCCCGCGACCGCTTCCCGTACGGCTTCACCGGCGACGGCGCGGGGACGCCCGGCCTGCTGAACGAGGTGTACCAGTACGCCGAGGAGCACCCGGACGTGGTGCCCGGCGTCCCGAAGAACCAGCGCGGCCCGGAACTGCTGAAGGCCACCATCGCCGGCATCCTCGGCCTGCGCGTCGACTACTACATCCTCGTCGACATGTTCGGCTTCGCCGACATCGTCGACGCGATGGGCGGCGTGCGGATGAAGGTCGACCAGCCCATCCCGTACGGGCTGGAGGGCGCCGTCCTGGAGCCCGGCTACCGGACGCTGTCGGGCAAGGAGGCCCTCTGGTACGGACGGTCCCGCACCAACAGCAGCGACTACGTCCGGATGGGCCGGCAGAAGTGCCTGATGCGGGCGATCGCCGAGCAGGCCGACCCGCAGACCGTCCTGACCAGCTTCGACAAGCTGGCCGCCGCCGCCAAGCGGACCCTGTCCACCGACATCCCGCAGGAGCTGCTGCCCGCGCTGGTGAAGCTGTCCAACAAGGTCAAGAACGGCGCGAAGATCAACAGCCTGCAGTTCGTGCCGCCGCTGATCTACACGGGGAGCCCGGACCTCGACCTGATCCGCAAGCTGACGTCCGACGCCATCAACAGCGATCCGCGCCAGGTGAGCAGCCATCCGAGCACGTCCGCGAGCGCGTCGCCGGGCGCGTCGCCGTCCGAGACGGGCGAGCCTGACGGCGGCGGTGACGGCGGGACGCCGAAGGTCCCCAGCAAGCCGGTGTCCCTCGATTCGAGCTGCCCGTCGTAACGCCCGCCCCGCCGGGCCGCCGCGGTGGACACTGGTGAGGTGAACAGGGCTCATCGGGTTCGCCAGGTCGTCAACGCGGTCAACCTCTCGACGGGTCTCGGGCTGCTGCGGCACGAGGGGCGCCATGCGACGCAGTACGCCTGGTGCCTGGGTCCCGTCATGATCCCGCTGTACGGGGTGTGCGCGGGCGTTTCGATGCTGCTGTGCGGGGACTGGGCGTCCTACAACCCCTTCGAGCGCCTCGCGGGCCTGGACGACGGCGGCTACGAGCGGCGCCCGCTGCGCCCGTACCTGCGCGCTCTGCGACGGGGGGAGAATTAGGGAGGACGACTTCCTCGAAAGGCGGGTGCGGGTGCCCCAGATCCATGGCTGCGACGCCTACCGCGTGGCGATGCCGCGCGGACGGCGGCCCGAGAGCATCCTCGTCCGCCTGACCTGCGGCGACACGGTCGGCTGGGGCGAGATGGCCGTCCCGGCGGCCGCCGGCGGCGGCTCGGGCGGGGCGTGGGCCGACATCGAGGAGCGCATGGGCCCCGCCCTCATCGGGCTCGACTGGGAGCGTCCGGAGGACGTGTCCGCCGCCGCCGACCTCGGTGCCCGCGAGGCCGCCGCCGCGATCGACACCGCCTGCTGGGACCTGTGGTGCCGGACGCGGGGCCTGCCGCTCGCGCACGCGCTCGGCGGCACCCGCACGTCCATCGTGACCGGCGCGCGGATCTCGCCGGAGGCGACCCTCGACACGATCGCGGGCCGCGTCAACCAGGCCGTTGGAGCGGGCCATACCCGCGTCACGCTGGACATCCGCCCCGGCTGGGACATCGAGCCCGTCCGGGCGATCCGGCAGGCGTACCCGGCGCTCGCGCTCGTCGCGGACGCGGGCCACGCCTACACCGAGTCGCCCGAGCACCTGGAGGTCCTGGAAGGGCTGGACTCCTACGGGCTGGCGGCGGTCGAGCGTCCGTTCGCGGCCGGCGACCTGGCCGCGCACGCCCGGCTCCAGCTCCGCGTCGGCACCGCCGTCGCGCCCGCCGTCGGCGACCTGGAGACCCTCGACGCGGCGCTGTCGCTGGACGCGGGCCGCGCGCTGCACCTGCGCCTCGACCGGCTCGGCGGGCTGACCGCGGCCCGCAGCGCCCACGACCTCGCGTACGCGGCCGGGTGGGACGTGTGGTGCAGCGGGTCGGGCGCGTTCGGCATCGGCCAGGCGGCGGCGGTCGCGCTCGCGTCGCTGCCGGGCTGCACGCTGCCGAGCGACGTGTCCGACCCGGCGGGCGGCCCGGTGTTCGTGACGCCGCCCGTCCGCTCGTCCGGCGGCGTCGTCGGCGTGCCGCTCACCCAGCCGGGCCTCGGCCACGAGATCGACGAGGAGCGCATTGAGCGGCTGGCGACCCGCCGGATGCGCCTGTCAGCGTGACGCCCGGCGCGGAGCCGCCCGCCCCGGTGTGGGTCGTGGCGGGGCCGCCCGGCTGCGGGAAGACGACCGTGGCGGAGCTGCTGCTGGCGCGGCTGCGTCCCGTCCCGGCGCTGCTGGACAAGGACACGATCTACGGGCCGTTCGTCGAAGCGGTCCTCGCGGCGTCCGGCCGGGACCCGGGCGAGCGCGAGGGCCCCTGGTACGACGAGCACGTCAAGCGACACGAGTACGCGGGGATGACGGCGGCGGCGCGGGAGGTCCGCGCACACGGCTGCCCGGTGCTGCTGAGCGGCCCGTTCACCGGCCAGATCCGCTCGCCGTCCCGCTGGAGCGAGTGGACCCGCGACCTCGGCGGCCCGCCCGTCCGCCTCGTCTGGATCAGGACGGACGCCGCCACGCTCCGCCACCGGCTGGAGCGGCGCGGCTCGCCCCGCGACACCGGAAAGCTGACCGCGTTCGACGCGTTCACCGCCCGGATGCGCCCGGACGAGCCGCCTCCCGTCCCGCACACCGCCGTGGACAACCGCCTGACGGCCGGACGTTCCCTGGCCGCCCAGCTGGACGATCTCCTCGCCTGACCCGCTCACCCGTTCCCCGGACGGCGGCTCGCCCGGTGTCCGATGAGGTGCCGGCCGCCCGGTCAATAGGACTTGGGGAGCCCCAGGGAGTGCTGCGCGACGAAGTTGAGGATCATCTCGCGGCTGACCGGCGCGATCCGCATCAGCCGGACGACGCCGGCGAGCATCCCGACGCCGTACTCGGTCGTGAGCCCGTTGCCGCCGTGGGTCTGGATGGCCTGGTCGACGCAGTGGATCGCGGCCTCCGCGGTGGCGTACTTGGCCATGTTCGCGGCCTCGCCCGCGCCCGCGTCGTCGCCCTCGTCGTAGAGCCAGGCGGCCTTCTGCGCCATCAGCCGCGCCAGCTCCAGCTCGATCTTGGCGGTGGCGAGCGGGTGCGCGAGGCCCTGGTGCGCGCCGATCGGCGTCCGGAAGACCTGCCGCTCGTTGGCGTAGGCGACCGCCTTGCCGAGGGCCAGGCGGCCGATCCCGGCGCCCATCGCGGCGGCCATGATCCGCTCGGGGTTGAGGCCGGCGAACAGCTGCAGGAGCCCGCCGTCCTCGTCGCCGACGAGCGCGTCGTAGGGCAGCCGGACGTCGTCGAGGTGGCAGATGAACTGCTTCTCCGGCGACACGATCTCCATGGAGATCGGCGTCCAGGTGAAGCCCGGCGCGTCCGTGGGGACGATGAACAGCGACGGCCGCAGGTTCCCCTTCTGGTCGTGCGTCCGGGCGACGAACAGGACGGCGTCCGCCTCGTCCACCCCGGAGATGAACGTCTTCTGCCCGCTCAGCACCCAGCCGTCGCCGTCCTGCCGCGCGGTGGTCGTGATGCGGTGGGAGTTGGATCCGGCGTCGGGCTCGGTGATCGCGAACGCCATCGTGACGGAGCCGTCCGCGAACCGCGGGAGCCATTCCTTCTTCTGGTCGGCGGTGCCCGAGCGCGCGATGATCGTGGCGCAGATCGCCGGGGACACGACCATGAGCAGCAGCGGGCAGCCCGCCGCGGCGAGCTCCTCGCACACGGCGGCGAGGTCGCCGATGCCGCCGCCTCCGCCGCCGTACTCCTCGGGGACGTTCACGCCGAGGTAGCCGAGCCGTCCGGCCTCGGCCCACAGCTCCTCGGTCTTCTGCCCGGTCTTGGCCTTCTCCACGTAGTACGACGGGCCGTACTTCGCGCCCAGTTCGGCGACGGCCGCGCGCAGCGCCCGCCGCTCCTCGCTCTCGACGAAGCTCATTCCGCGGTCCTTTCGGTATCGGCCCCGGTCGCGGCCTCGATGACGGCGAGGACGGCCCCGGATTCGACCTGCTGCCCCGCCACGACGTTGAGTTCCGCGACCGTCCCGGCGGACGGTGCGGCGATGCGGTGCTCCATCTTCATCGCCTCCAGGACGACGAGGGTCTGCCCGTCCGCGACGTCCGCGCCGGGCTCGGCCTCGACGCGGACGACCGTCCCGGGCATGGGGGCGAGGAGGGAGCCGGGCGCGATCCGGCCGCTCGGGTCGGCGAAGCGCGGGACCGGGCGGAGCGCCACCGCGCCGAAGCGGGAGTCGACGTGCACCGCGTCCCCGGCGACGGTGACGGCGAACGTCTCGCGCAGCCCGTCGTGCTCCAGGACGACCTGCTCCGGCGTGGCGCTGACCAGTGACGTGCCGGGGCACAGTTCGGAGACCAGCCCGTTCCTGTGCAGGTAGTAGTCGACGACGACCTGCCCGGACGGGCCCTCGAACGTCCTGCGCTGGGGCTGCGACCGGACGTTGCGCCACCCGGACGGCAGCCCGCCGAGCACCCCGACTCGATTCGCCGCCGCCTGCGCGAGCGCGGCGGCCAGCGCCGACGCCCGGACGGCGGCGTCCCCGGCGAGCGGCGCGGCGAGCCGGTCCAAGCCGATGCGGTCGAGGTAGCCGGTGTCGGTGTCGCCGTCCAGGAAGCCGGGCTCCTCCAGAATCCGGACGAGCAGGTCGCGGTTGGTCGTCAGGCCGTGGACGCGTGCGCCGCGCAGCCCGCCCGCCAGCCGCCGGGCCGCGGCGGCGCGGGTCGGCGCCCACGCGATCACCTTGGCGAGCATCGGGTCGTAGTGGACGCCGACCTCGCCTCCGCCCTCCACTCCGCTGTCGAGTCGCAGCCCCGGCCCCGGCGACGCGGGGACGGCGAACTCGACGTCCACGCCCGGCACCTCGAACGTGTGCAGGACGCCGCTGGCCGGACGCCAGTCGCGCGCCGGATCCTCGGCGTACAGGCGGACCTCGATGGCGTGCCCGTGCGGCTCCGGCACGACCTCCGGCAGGCGGGCCCCTTCGGCGATCTCGATCTGCAGCCGGACGAGGTCCACCCCGTACACGCATTCGGTGACCGGATGCTCGACCTGGAGGCGCGTGTTGACCTCCAGGAAGAAGAACCGGCCGTCGCGCGCCAGCATGAACTCGACCGTCCCCGCGCCGACGTACCCGATGGCGCGGGCCGCGCTCACCGCCGCGCCGCACAGCTCGGCGCGCAACCCCGGCCCGACCGCGGGCGACGGCGCCTCCTCGACGATCTTCTGGTGGCGGCGCTGGATCGAGCATTCGCGCTCGCCGAGCGCCCAGACCGTCCCGTGCGCGTCGGCGAGGATCTGCACCTCGATGTGCCGGGCGCCTTCCAGCAGCGGCTCGCAGAACACGGTCGGGTCGCCGAACGCCGACTCCGCCTCGCGTCGTGCCCCGGCGACGGCGTCGTCCAGCTCACCGGGCGTGCGCACGATCCGCATGCCGCGCCCGCCGCCGCCCGCGGACGCCTTCACCAGCAGCGGGAAGTCGGCGCCGCTCACCTCGGCCGCGTCGAGCTCCGGCAGGACGGGAACGTCCGCGGCGGCCATCAGCTTCTTCGCCTCGATCTTGGAGCCCATCGCGGCGATCGCCGCCGGAGGCGGACCGATCCAGGTCAGGCCCGCGTCGGCGACGGCCCGCGCGAACTCCGCGTTCTCCGACAGGAACCCGTAGCCCGGGTGGACGGCGTCGGCCCCGGCACTCTTCGCCACGGCCAGGAGCCGCTCGGACGACAAATACGTCTCCGCCGGGGACGCGCCGGGGAGCCGTCCCGCCACGTCCGCCTCCCGGACGTGCGGCGCGCCCGCGTCCGGGTCGGAGTGGACGGCGACCGTCCCGATGCCGAGGTCCCGGCAGGCCCGCAGCACGCGGCGCGCGATCTCACCCCGGTTCGCGACCAGCACGTTTTTGATCATCTCTCGCTCACATCCGGAAGACGCCGAAGCCGTCGGCCCCGCGCACGGGCGCGTTGTGGACGACCGACAGGCACAGCCCGAGCACGGTACGGGTGTCGCGCGGGTCGATGACGCCGTCGTCGTAGAGCCGTCCCGACAGGAAGAACGGCAGCGACTCCGCCTCGATCTGCGTCTCGACCATCTCCCGCATCGCGCGGTCCTGCTCCTCGTCATAGGCCTGCCCGCGCGCCTCGGCGGCCTGCCGCGCCACGATCGACAGGACGCCCGCGAGCTGCTGCGGCCCCATCACCGCCGACTTCGCGGACGGCCACGTGAACAGGAACCGGGGGTCGTACGCCCGGCCGCACATGCCGTAGTTGCCGGCCCCGTAGGACGCGCCCATCACGATCGAGATGTGCGGGACCTTGCTGTTCGCCACCGCGTTGATCATCAGCGCGCCGTGCTTGATGATCCCGGCCTGCTCGTATTCCTTGCCGACCATGTATCCGGTGGTGTTGTGCAGGAACAGCAGTGGCGTGTCGCTCTGGTTGGCGAGCTGGATGAACTGCGCCGCCTTCTGCGCCTCCTCGCTGAACAGGACGCCCTGCGCGTTGGCGAGGACCCCGATCGGGTAGCCGTGGACGCGCGTCCAGCCGGTGACGAGGCTCGTCCCGTACAGCGGCTTGAACTCGTCGAACCGGGACCCGTCCGCGATCCGGGCGACGACCTCGCGCGGGTCGAACGGCACTTTCAGATCTTCGGGGACGATCCCGGCGAGCTCCTCGGCGTCGTACAGCGGTTCCTCGACCGGGCCGGGGCCGGGCGGCGGGCCCAGTTTGCGATGGTTGAGGTTCTTGACGATGCGTCGTCCGAGGCGGAGCGCGTCGTCCTCGTCCACGGCCATGTAATCGGCGAGGCCGGACGTCCGCGCGTGCATTTCCGCGCCGCCGAGTTCCTCGTCGCCGGCCTCCTCCCCGGTCGCCATCTTCACCAGCGGCGGCCCGCCGAGGAACACTTTCGCCCGCTCCTTGACCATGACGACGTAATCGCACATTCCCGGGATGTACGCGCCGCCCGCCGTGGAATTCCCGAACACCAGCGCGATCGTCGGGATCCCGGCCGCCGACAATCGCGTGAGGTCGCGGAACATCCGCCCGCCCGGAATGAAGATCTCTTTCTGGGTGGGCAGATCGGCGCCGCCCGACTCCACGAGGTTGAGGACGGGAAGCCGGTTCTCCAGCGCGATGTCGGACGCCCGGAAGCTCTTCTTCACCGTCCACGGATTGCTCGACCCGCCCCGCACCGTCGGGTCGTTCGCCACGATCATGCACTCGACGCCCTCGACCACGCCGATCCCGGTCACGACGCTGGCGCCGACGGGAAAGTCGCTGCCCCACGCGGCGAGCGGGCTCAGCTCCAGGAACGGCGAGTCGGGATCGAGCAGCAGCTCGATGCGCTCCCGCGCCAGCATCTTCCCTCGCTTGCGGTGCCTCGCCACATACTTCTCGCCCCCTCCCTCCAGCGCCTTCGCGTGCTCGGCGTCGAGGGCCGCCAGCTTCTCCAGCATGGCGCGGCGCCGCTCCCGGTATTCCGGCCCGCGCGTGTCGAGGGTGCTCTTCAGCGTCAAAGGACAGCCTCCGGAATGTCGACCATACGTGACCGCAGCCACTCCCCCAGTGCCTTCCCCTGCGGATCGAACCGGGTCGAGGCGGACACACCTTCCTGCAGCAGCCCCTCGACAACGAAATTCATCGCACGGAGATTGGGCAATACATACCGCCGGACGACATGCTCACGCGTGTCAGGCATCAGTTCTCTGAACCTTTCAACGGTGAGGAAGGGTTCCAGCCAGCGCCATTGTTCGTCCGTTCGAGCCCATACACCGATATTGGCGTCCCCGCCCTTGTCCCCGCTCCGCGCCCCGGCCACGCGCCCCAGCGGAACCCGGACGGTAGCGGGGTTATCCACATGGCTGGTTTCCGCTCCCGCCAGATGACCTGGGCGTTCGACACTAGGTATGGGCTGGACCCCCCGGG
>NZ_SMKT01000073.1 GCF_004348735.1 Actinomadura sp. KC06 | reverse complement strand
GGGTGGGGGTTTGTGGGACGGCACGGGCAACAGGCCGGAACCATGATCATCTGAGCTGGGGCGGGGTGATGGCGGCAAGCGACGGGGACGCGGTGACCGGACGGGACGGGGACGAGCAGACGAGCGGGGACGAGAGCGCAACCGGCGGGCTGAGCGCGGCCGATCGGGCGTGGGTACGGCGGACGGTGGCTGAGCTGGGGGCGCTGACCTCTGACGAGCGGGAATACCTGGCCTACATGTTCCATCGGCGCGTCTGACCGGGAAACGGCGTCGCCCCGCCCTGGGGGAACCTGGGGCGGGGCATCGCCATGTCCGGCATGTGCCGCTAGGCAGCTTCGGTGAGCGGCTGCGCGGTCGTGGTCGGGGTGATCGGGGTCGGTGCGGTGGGGGTCGGGCGCCTGCGGCGGGTGATCTCCACCCGGTCGCGCACCGGGGTGCGCTTGCCTCGCCCGATCGGCTGAACCTCGATGGTCAGCAGACGGCGCGTGATCTGCCGCTGCTCTCCGAGCGTCAGATCCTTCCATGCGGCGTCGATGTCGGGGGCCTCGACCAGCTTGGCGGCGGGGTCCTCGTCCTGGGCGATGGCGGCTAGGCGGGCCTGGGCGGCGTCAAGCTTGCGGCGGCGCTTGGCGGTGCTGCGGTCGCGCTGCTGGCGCGTGATGCGGTCCTCGTCGTAGTCGTCGGCAATCTCGATCAGGCGGTCCTTGTGCCGCTTGACCTCGGCGCGCAATGCGGCCACGTCTTCGGCTGCGGTACGGACACCGATGATGTCGGCGGGGTCGGAGGTGCGTATCCACTCCTTCAACGTCTCGATGACAAGCGCGTCCAGCTCGGCGCGTGCGACCGTGACGTGTCCGGCGTTGGTGCGCTGGCACCGGTAGACCTCTCGCTCAACGATCGTGACCTCCTTGGTACGGCGGTTGGTCTTTTTGTACTGCTTGTTCTGAACACGCAACCCCTGACCGCACGGGCACTGATAGATGCCCGACCCGTACCACTTGGGCGCACTGCCGGGGGTGGTAACCCGATCCGGATCGGTCAACTTGGCGACCAGGCTCCAATACCGGTCGGGCTCGATGATCGGTTCGCCTGGCAGCGTCCCAACGACCTCGTCACGGGTGTACGGGCGGCGCTCATCGTCGGTGACCTTGCGGTGGACCAGCAATCCGGCGTTGCAGGGGCGCAGCAGCAGCGTGCGCACGTTGCGCGATTCCCACGGTTCCCCGTCCCGGTTGCGCCATCCCTGGCCGTTCAAGTCTCGGGTGAGTTCCCCCAGCGGAACATCGGCAAGGCCCTGGTCTGCGGCGGCGCGAATCCATCGGGCTTCGTCCTCGCGCACGGTCCCGTCCGGGTTGAACCCGTAGCGGACTGCGCCACCACCAAACCGGCCCTCTTCGGCCAGCGTGCGCCGCTTGTCGCTCACCCGGCGGGCAGTGTCCCGGCTCGCCTGGTTGGCTATCGCGCACATCACGCGCGCCATCGTGATATCGGAATCGCACGCCAACCTGAGACTTCCGGTCACCGAATCGACCACGATGCGCGGGCGCGACTGCTCGACCACATCGATCAGGTCCTCAAGGTCGCGCGGATCACGGACGGTCCGATCCAGGTGCACGGACAAGAACGTGCGCCACCGGCCGGACTCCAACAGGCGCAGCGTCTTACGGAACTGCGGCCGTACCGTCCTGAGCTGGCGTTCCCCGTTAGGCAGGGTGATCTTGCGGCGCTTAAAGGCGCTGGTGTCGTTCTCCACCAGGACGAGCCCGATCCGCTGGCGCTTGGCTGCCGCGTGATCGACGGCGGCCACGACTTGCCGCGCCACTCCGTCCACGTCACCGGGCTCGGCGTCGCTGATGCGCACAAGCGCGACCGTGTCCGTCTCGGCCGTCCCGGTCGCGGTCCACTCCTGCCCGCTCTCGCTCCAGCGTCCCGCAACCCCGTTGATCTCCATCGCGGCGGCGCTGGTCATCGCTTCCCGAACCTGCCCTACCCTGATCCGCTCGGCCTTCTCCGCTTCGGCCGTCTCGGCGGTCCTCGTCGCGGTCGTCTCCGTCGCGTTCATCCCGTCGCCTCCTGTCGCCCTGCCTGCCCTTCTACCTGCAATTATCCCCAAAAGAAGTGTCGGATTAACGTGCTGGGGAAGTCGACCACCATCGGCATGCTCACCACCCTCGTCGTGCCGACCGGCGGCAGCGCCCGGGTCTGCGGCCTGGACGTGGTGCGCGACGCCGTCGAGATCAAGCGCCGCATCGGCGTGGTGTCGCAGAACAACACCCTCGACAGCGACCTGACCGTCGCCGAGAACCTGGAGTTCCGGGGCCGCTACTTCGGCCTCGGCGCCCGCGACGCCCGGCGGCG
The DNA here is from genome assembly GCF_004348735.1 of Actinomadura sp. KC06. GTDB lineage: Bacteria > Actinomycetota > Actinomycetes > Streptosporangiales > Streptosporangiaceae > Spirillospora. The sequence continues at coordinate 39,828 of NZ_SMKT01000073.1, read as the reverse complement.
GTCGGGCGAGCTGCTGGAGCTGTTCGGGCTGACCGAGCAGCGCGGCGGCAACCCGTTCGAGATCTCCGGCGGGCAGGCCAAGCGGGTCATGATCTGCCGGGCCCTCATGCACGGGCCCGAGGTGCTGTTCCTGGACGAGCCGACCGCCGGCCTCGACCCGCAGACCCGCACCAACCTGTGGGAGGTGCTGCGCGGACTCCAGGCGGCCGGGCAGACCATCCTGCTCACCACGCACTACATGGAGGAGGCGGAGGCGCTCTGCGACCGGGTCGCCGTCGTCGACCACGGCAGGATCCTCGCCAGCGGCACGGTGGACGAGCTGAAGTCCAGCGCGGGCGCCGACACCGTCATCACCGTCACCTACGACGCCGCGGCGCCGGACGGGATCCACGCCCTCGCCGACCGGACCGGCGTCAGCAAGGTCGAAGTCAACGACGGCCAGGTCCGCGTCTTCGCCGCCGAATCCGACGGCCTGCTCGGCGAGCTGGTCACGATCGGCTCCCGTGCCGGCGTCGGCGTCACCGACGCCACCCAGCTCCGTCCCAGCCTGGAGACCGTCTTCCTCACCCTCACCGGAAGGGAATACCGCGAATGAGCGCGTCAGCCGCCTCGGCGCCCGCCGCACCGGCCGCGCCCGCCGTTCTGGCGCCGCCGCCGCCCGCGCGGGCGACGCTTCCCCGCACGTTCGCCGCGATGATGGCGCGCGAGGGACGCGTCATGCGCAAGAACTTCGTGTCCACGTTCACGCGGGTGCTGGTGCAGCCGGTGATGTTCGTGTTCGTGTTCGCCTACGTCCTGCCGAAGCTCGGCGGCGGCGCGATGGCGGGCGGGCCCGGCGGGCCGACGTTCGCCACGATCCTCGTGCCCGGGCTGGTCGGCTCGTCCATCATCATGCAGGCGATGATGGCGGTGATCTTCCCGCTGATGATGGAGCTGAACTGGCAGAAGTCGATCACCGACCGGGCGCTGGCCCCGGTGCCGATCCCGATGCTGGCCGCCCAGAAGATCATCGCCGCGGCGGCGCAGGGCCTCATCGGCGGGCTGCTGGTGTTCCCGGCGGTGCTGCTCATCCACGCCGAGGGCCAGGCGCCCGAGGTGCACGTGGACAACTGGCCCGTGCTGATCCTGGTGATGGTGGCCGGGTCGCTGCTGTCGGCCGCGGGCGGGCTGCTGCTGGGCACGCTGATGAACCCGCAGAAGGTCCAGGTGCTGTTCGCGATGGTGCTGCTGCCGATGACCATGCTCGGCTGCGTGTACTACCCGTGGTCGGCGCTGGACGACATCCGCTGGCTGCAGATCGTCAGCCTGTTCAACCCGCTGGTGTACGTCAGCGAGGGCCTGCGCAGCGCGCTGACGCCGGACGTCCCGCACATGCCGGCCTGGGCGTTCCTCCTGGCCGTCATGGGCGGGACGATCCTGCTGACCTGGGCCGCGACCCGCACGTTCACCAAGCGCGTGCTGACCTGATCCGCCGGTCTACATCGGCTCGATCTCGGCCAGGCCCGAGGCGCGGTCCATGCGGAGCCAGCGGGTGATGCCGAGGGTCCGCAGGAACGGGACGTCGTGGCTCACCACGATCAGCGCGCCCTGGTAGGCGGCGAGGGCCTGGCCGAGCTGGGCGGCGCTCGCCATGTCGAGGTTGTTCGTCGGCTCGTCCAGCAGGAGCAGCTGCGGGGCGGGCTCGGCGAGCAGCAGCGACGCCAGGACGGCCCGGAACCGCTCGCCTCCCGAGAGCGTCCCGGCGGGCTGCTCGGCGCGCGCGCCGCGGAACAGGAACCGCGCCAGCCCGGCCCTGATCTCGGCCGGCTTCGCCGACGGGGCCCGCAGGCGGACGTTGTCGACGACGCTGAGCTCCTCGTCGAGGACGTCGAGCCGCTGCGGCAGGTACCGGACGCCGTCCACGCCGATCCTGACGGTCACTCCGTCGGGGACGCGTTCGCCGGTCAGCGCCCGCAGGAACGTGGTCTTGCCCGAGCCGTTCGGGCCGGTCAGCGCGATCCGCTCCGGGCCCTGGAGGATCAGCTCGGCCAGGGTGCCGATCTCCGGCTCGGGCGCGGCGAGGCCCGTCACGGTCGCGACCGTCCGCCCGGCCGGGACGCGGGTGGCGGGCAGCTTGACCCGGATCTCGGCGTCCTCGCGGATCGCGCCCTCCGCCTCGCTGAGCCGGTCGCGGGCGCCGGCGAGGCGCTCCTCGTGCATGATGCGGTGCTTGCCCGCCGAGACCTGCGCCTGCCGCTTGCGCTCCCCCATCACGATCTTCGGTTCGCGCTTGCTCTCCTCCATCTTGGCGCCGTAGCGCTTGCGGCGGGCCAGCTTGACGTGCGCCTCCCGCAGGTCGCGTTTCTGGCGCCGCAGGTCGGTCTCGGCGGCGCGGACCGTCCGCTCGGCGGCCTCCCGCTCGACCGCGAGCAGCTGCTCGTAGGCGGACAGGTTCCCGCCGAACGTCCGGACGGCGCCGTCGCGCAGGTCGGCGATCTCGTCGACCCGGTCGAGCAGCTCCCGGTCGTGGCTGACGACGACGAGCACGCCCGTCCAGGACGCGACCGCGTCGTACAGGCGGCGGCGCGCGTCCAGGTCGAGGTTGTTGGTCGGCTCGTCCAGCAGCAGGACGGCGGGGCGGGCGAGGAACCGGGCGGCGAGGCCGACCATCACGGCCTCCCCGCCGGACAGGGTCGGGACGGTCCGGTCCAGCTCCAGGTGGTCGAGCCCGAGCCGGTCGAGTTCGGCGCGGGCGCGCTCCTCGACGTCCCAGCCGTCGCCCACGGCGGTGAAGTTCTCCTCGGTGGCCTCGCCGCGCTCGATGGCGCGCAGCGCCGTGCGCGTGGCGGCGATGCCGAGCAGGTCGGCGACCGTGGCGGCGCCGTCCAGGGCGAGGTTCTGCGGCAGGTAGCCGATCTCCCCGTCGACGCTCACGGTGCCCGAGGCGGGCCGCAGCTCACCGGCGATGATCTTCAGCAGGGTGGACTTGCCGGAGCCGTTGACGCCGATCAGGCCCGTCCGGCCGGTGCCGAACGTGACGTCCAGGCCGTCCAGGACGGTGGTGCCGTCCGCCCAGGCGAACGACAGGTCCGAGCACACGATGGCGAATGACATGAGGCGGCCTCCATGGTGATGAGCAGGTGCGGGACGCATGGAGACACCGCGGGTCGCGCGACGCGCCGGCGGGCATGGAAAAGCCCGGCGAGACGGGAGTCCGTACTGAGGTCACGTGCGCGGGCCGATGGACGGCCGGTGCGCGGTGTCGGACCTCAGATCCTCAATGGACTCCCCTGCCGGGCGGCGATGTGACGGCACCGAGAATACCCGATCCCTTATCGCAACACAAGTAGCGATAAGAGGCGGCATGCTAGGCCGGATGGAACCTGTCAGCCCCGTGTTCGCCGGGCGCGCCGCCGAACTGGCCGAGTTACGCGCCGCGCACGCGCGGGCATGCGCGGGCGAGGCCGCCGCCGTCCTGGTGGGCGGTGAGGCGGGCGGCGGGAAGACGCGCCTGGTCACCGAGTTCGCGCGGGACGTCCGCACGCTCACCGGGCCCTGCCTCGATCTCGGCGCCGCGAGCCTGCCGTACGCGCCGTTCACCGCGATCCTGCGGCGTCTCGGCCGGGACGCCGTCGTCTCGCTCATGCCCGCGGCGGCGCTCCCGGAGCTGGCGCGGCTGATGCCGGGCCTCACCGCGGCCGAGCCCCCGCCGGACGACGGCACCGGCCAGATGCGGCTGTTCGAGCACGTCCTGGCGCTGGCCGAACGTCTCGGCGCGCAGGACCCGGTGACGCTGGTGGTGGAGGACGCGCACTGGGCCGACCGCTCCACCCGGGACCTGCTGTCGTTCCTGTTCCGGAACCCGCCGCGCGCGGGCGTGCTGCTGGTGGTGACCTTCCGTCCCGAGGAGCCGGGCACCCGCCCGCTGTTCGCCGATCTCGCCCGGCTCCCCCACGCGACCCGGCTGGACCTGCCGCCGCTCACCCGCGCCGAGGTCGCCGACCAGGTCCGCGGCATCCTCGGGGCCGCCGACCCGGCCATGGTGCGGGACGTGCACGCGCGCGGCGGCGGCAACCCGCTGTTCGTCGAGGCGCTCGTCGGGAGCGCGGGCGCGGCGGTGCCCGGGTCTCTGCGCGAGCTGCTGCTCGCCCGCGTCCGGCGGCTCCCCGAGCCGGCCCGTGCGGCGCTGCACGCGGCGAGCGCCGCCGGCGACCGGGTCGGGCACGGCCTGCTCGCGGCCGTCACCGGCCTGTCCGATCCCGGTCTGAGCGAGGCGCTGCGCCCGGCCGCCGACCACGGGCTGCTGGTCCCGGACGGCGACGGCTACGCGTTCTGGCACGCGCTCATCCGCGAGGCCGTCCACGAGGATCTGCTGCCCGGCGAACGCTCCGCCCTCCACCGCCGGTTCGCCGAGACCATCGGGCGGTCGCCGGAACTCAGCGACGCGCCGGAGAGCGCGCTGGCCGTCCATTGGCAGGGATGCGGCGACCACGCCCAGGCCCTGGCCGCCGCCTGGGAGGCCGCCTGGGAGCGGCAGGCGGCCGCCGCCTACGCCGAGCAGCTGTCGCTGCTGGAACGCGTCCTCGACCTGTGGGACCGGGTGCCCGATGCCGAACCCCTCACCGGCTGCACCCGCCACGCCGTACTGGAGGCCGCGACGGCGGCGGCGGGCGCCATCGGCGAACCCGGACGCGGGCTGCCGCTCATCCAGCGGGCCCTGGACGAGACGGACCGCCGCCGCGAACCCGCCCACGCCGCCAGGCGGCTGACGCTCCGCGCGCAGATGCGCGGCTACCAGGGCGACGAGGACGAGCTGGACGATCTGCGGCAGGCCGAACGGCTCGCCACCGGACCGGTCCGCGTCGAGGTCCTCACCCGGCTGAGCTCCCGCCTCCTCGTCTACGGGGAGATGGACGAAGGGGAACGGCTCGGCCGGGAGGGTCTGGCGCTGGCCCGCGCGTCCGGGGCGCGCCGGGCCGTCGCCCACTTGGAGATCACCGTCGCGGAAGCCGCCGCGCGAGACGGCGACGGCGACCCGGCGGCGCTGGAACGGCTCCGCCATCGCCCCCTCGGCCCGTGGGAACGCCTCCGGGTGCTGAACACGCTGGCGCACTGCCGTCTGAACACGGGCCGTCCGGCGGACGCGCTGGCGCTGACGGCCGAAGGGCTCGCCGTCGCGGAGGACTCCGGGCTGACGCACAGCGCGGGACTCGCGCCGGCCGTCAACCAGGTCGAGGCGCTGTACCGGCTCGGCCGCTGGGACGAGGCCGCCGGCACACTCCAGAAGCGCCTGGACCGGCACCACGCACCCGCGTTCCGCGTGCATATGATGATCTGGCGGATCGCGCTGCTCGCCGCCTGGGGAACCGGGCCCGCGCCCGATCCGGAGGCGCTCGCCGTCCCGCTGGACGCCGGGTTCCCGCAGACGGCGCTGCCCCTCGCCCAGATGATCGCCGAGTGGCGGCTGGCGGAGGACGACCGTCCGGGCGCGCGTGCGGCGGTGGACGCCGTCCTGCGCCATCCGCGGCTGACCGTGCAGCCCTGCCACCTGTGGCCGCTGCTGGAGACCGCGGCGCACGCGGGCGGCCCGCGCCTTCCCGAGATCGCGGCGGTGGCCTCGCGGCTGCCCGCCGCGACACCCGTGGCGGAGGCGCACGCGGCGGCCGTGACCGCGCTGACCGGCGGCCCCGCGGCATGGGACGCCGTGATCACCGCCTGGGAGCGGATGGAGCAGCCCTATCCGCTCGCGCGGGCGCTGTTCCACGCCGCCTGCGCCGACCTGGCGGCCGGAGATCGCGCCGCCGCCGCCTCGCGCCTCGACCGGGCCGCCGGGATCGCCGGCCGCCTCGGCGCCGCGCCGCTCGCCCGGCGGATCTCCGAGCGCGCCCGCCGCGCGGGGCTGTCCGGTCCGTCCGGCGGGCCGCTGACCGCCCGCGAGTCCGAAGTGCTGCGGCTGCTGGCGCGCGGCCGCTCCAACCGGGAGATCGCCGACGAGCTGTTCATCTCGCCGAAGACCGCGAGCGTCCACGTCTCGCGTATCATCGCCAAGCTCGGCGTCTCCTCGCGCGGCGAGGCCGTCGCGGCGGCGCGTGACCGCGGGCTGGCTTAGCCCTCCGGCCGCCCTCATTAAGCCGCCGCCTTATGGCCGCACGGCGTGCCTTACCCGGACGGTGATGGCATGGAAGCCGCCGTCCGCACCTCCGGACTGCGCCGCGTCTACACGCGCAGGCGCCGGGACGACGTCGTCGCGCTGGACGACCTGTCCCTGACCGTCGACCAGAACGAGATCCACGGGCTGCTCGGGCCGAACGGCGCGGGCAAGACCACCCTCGTCAAGATCCTCTCCACCGTGCTGCTGCCGTCCGGCGGGTCGGCGCGGGTGCTCGGCCATGACGTCGTGACCGCCGCGCGGGACGTCCGGTCGCTGGTCGGGCTCGTCCTCGGCGGCGACCGGGGCCTCTACGACCGGCTGACCGCGCGCCGCAACCTGCTGTTCTGGGGAGCCCTCTACAAGCTCGACACCAGGACGACCCGGGACCGCGCCGACGCGCTGCTGGAGCGGGTGGGCCTCGCCGACCGGGCCGACGACCCCGTCGAACGGTTCTCGCGCGGGATGCGGCAGCGGCTCCACCTGGCGCGCGGGCTCCTGCACGAGCCGCAACTGCTGTTCCTCGACGAGCCGACCTCCGGGCTCGACCCGGTCGCGGCCGCCTCCTTCCGGCGGCTCGTCCTCGAACTGCGCGACGAGGGACGGACGTTCCTGCTCGCCACCCACGACATGGACGAGGCGGCCGCGCTCTGCGACCGGGTCACGCTGATCGACCGCGGCCGGATGCTGCTGACCGGCGAGCCCGCGCAGGCCGGGCGGTTCCTCGGCGACCGCGAGTGCGTCGACTACACCGACCCGGACCCGGCGCTCGCCGATGCCGTGGCCGTGCTGCCCGGCGTGACCGACGTCGAGCGCCGCGACGGCGCCCCCGGGCGGTGGCGCGTCCACACCGCCGACCGGGACGGCACCCGCCGCGTCCTCGCCTGGCTGCTGGACCGCGACGTGCTCACCGCCTCGCGCGGCCGTCCGACCCTCGAAGAGGTCTACCTGCGCGCGGTGGGCGACCGGGGGATGAAGGTATGAGCGGCGCGCGGGCGATGCTGCGCGTGCTGTGGCGGGCGGTGCTGCTGCAGGTCGCGCTGTCGCGGCGGCGCCCGGAGCACGCCCTCATCCTGCTGATCGCGCCCATGCAGACGACGACGATGCTCGCGCTGGCGGTGACGGCGGACCGTCCGGACGTCGTCGCGAACGCCGTCCTCGCGCCGGGGCTGATCGGGCTGTGGGTGGCCGCTCTCGACTACGCCGGACGCGTCGTCACCGAGGACCGCTGGGCCGGGCGGTTCTCCCCGATGATCGCCTCGCCCGTTCCGCTGGGCCTGGTGGTGGCCGGACGGGTCGCGACCGTGGTCCTGGTCGGCGCGGCGGCGTTCGCGGAGTCGTGGCTGGTCGCGGCCCTCGGGTTCGGGAAGGTCGTGACGGTCGCCGACCCCGTGCCGTTCGCGGCCGCGGTCGCGGCGACCTGCCTGGCGACCGTCGGGACGGCGACCCTCATCTCGGCGGTGTTCGTGATGTCGCGGGCCCGCGAGGTGCTCCAGAACTCGCTCGGCTACCCGTTCTACATCCTCGGCGGGATCGTCGTCCCGGTGGCCGCGCTGCCCGGATGGCTGGACCCGTTCAGCCGCGTGGTGTTCCTGTCGTGGAGCGCGGAACTGCTGCGCGACGCCGTCCGCGGCGACGCACGCGGCTGGGGGTGGTCGGTCGCGGCGATCCTCGGGCTGGGCGCGGCGGCGATGGCGGCCGGTCTGTGGCTGACGCGCCGGTACGTCGACCAGGCCCGCCGCAAGGGGACGGTGGAGTTCGCATGAGGCCGGTGCTGCGGATCGTCCGGGAGTCGCTCGTCCTGGGGTTCGCCGAGCTGGGCGCCGTCTACACGTGGCGGACGTGGACGTTCGGGTGGCTCGTCCGCCTGCTGTGCCAGGCGACGTTCTACGCCCTGCTGGGCGGCCACGTCGGCGACGAGCGGACCATGCGGTACGTGCTCGTCGGCAACATCGTGGTGCTGGCGTGCATGGAGTCCACCATCGTCGTGATCTCGCTGGCCGGGGAACGGGCGATGGGGACGCTGCCGCTGCTCGCCATCGCGCCGTCCGGGCACCTGCCGGTGTATCTGGGTCGCGGGCTGCAGTGGACGGCGACGGGGCTGACCAGCTCGCTCGTGGCGTGGTTCGTCCTGCCGCCGCTGCTGGGCGTCCCGCTGCCGTGGCCGCGCGCCGCGTACGCGATCCCGGTGATCGTGCTCATCATCGTCGGCAGCTACGGCTACGGGTGCGCGCTGGCGGGCCTGGCGCTGCGGCTGCGCGGCGTCGAATGGCTCGTCCTGAACTTCGCGTACGGGATCGTCATGACGTTCGGCGGCGTGAACGTCCCGATCGGCGTGTGGCCCGACCCGCTGCGGATCGCGGTGCATGCGCTGCCCGTGGTGCACGGCCTTGAGGCGATCCGAGCGATCCTGGACGGCGCGCCCCTCGGGCACATCATGGGCCTGATCGGGCTGGAGGCGCTGGTCGGGGCGGGCTGGTACGCGGTCGCGGCGCTGTCGATGGAGCGGCTGGTCTCCGTCGGCCGCCGCGACGGAAGCCTCGACTACGCCGGATGAGACGCGAACGCGCGCCCCGGGACGAGAGCCCCGGGACGCGCGTCCGTTCCGCCCGTCAGGCGCCGCGCAGGACGGCGCCGGTCCGCTCGGACGCCGCCGCGACGGCCTCGGCACGGGCCCGCGACATCTCCTCGGCGGTGAGCGTCCGGTCCGGGGCGCGGAACCGCAGCGCGTACGCCAGCGACTTGCGGCCCTCCCCCACCTGCTCGCCGGTGTAGACGTCGAACAGCCGGATCGCCTCGAGCAGCTCCCCGGCGCCTTCGCGCAGCGCGTCCTCCACCTCGGCGGCGGGCACCGCGTCGTCCACGATCAGCGCGACGTCCTGCGTGGCGACCGGGTAGCTCGACACGTGCGGCGCGCGGACCGTCACCGGGTCGCCCAGGCGGCGCAGTTCCAGCTCCATCGCGCACGACCGCGCCGGGATCCCGTACGCCTTCGTGACGCGCGGGTGCAGCTCGCCCGCGTGCCCGACGAGCGTGTCGCCCGCGTAGAGGGCGGCGCAGCGGCCCGGGTGCCACGGCGCGTGCTGGTCGGCCTTCACCGTCAGCTCGACGCCGACCTCGCGGGCCACCGTGCGGGCCGCCTCGATCGCGTCCGCCCAGAGCGCCGGACGGCCCCCGCCCCACCAGCCGGAGGGCTCCCGGTCACCGGACAGCACCACCGCGACCCGGTGCGGCTGGTCGGGCAGCGCCGCCTGGAGCGCGGCCAGCTCGTCGGCCGTCGGGCCCCGGTCGACCGCGAGGCGCGGCGCCCGGCCCGGCGCGTCCGCGTGCGGGCGGAACACCACGCCCATCTCGTACAGGGCGGCGTCGCCGAAGCCGCGTCCCACGTTCAGCGCCAGCACCTTGAGCAGGCCGGGCAGCAGCGTGGTCCGCAGCAGCGGCTCCTCCTCCGACATCGGGTTCGCCAGCCGCAGCGTCCGGCGCCGGACGTCGCCCGCGGGAAGGTGCAGGGCGTCCCAGTCCTTCTCGGCGACGAACGGGAACGCCAGCACCTCGACGTACCCCGAGCCGGCGAGCGCGCGGCCGACGCGGCGGCGCAGCCGCTGCCGGACGGTCAGCCCCTTCCCCTTGACCGGGCGCGGCGCCCTGGCCGGGATGTCCTCGTACCCCTCCAGCCTGATGACCTCCTCGGCGAGGTCGTTCGGGTCGGTGAGGTCGGGACGCCACGACGGCGGCGTCACCGTCAGCACGTCATCACCCTCGACCGTGCAGCCGACCTGCTCCAGCCGGCGCACGACCGTGTCGCGCCCGTAGGTCACGCCCGCGACCTTGTCGGGGTGCCCGGCGGGAATCGTGACCGTGACCGGCTCGACCGGCGCCTCGGCGTGCGTGACGCCGGGCATGACCTCCGCGCCGCCGAGCTCGGCGAGCATCCGCACCGCCCGGTACGAGGCGTACAGCGGCAGCTCGCGGTCGACGCCGCGCTCGAACCGGTAGGACGCCTCGCTGTGCAGCCGGTGGCGGCGGCTCATCCGCGCGGTGCCGATGTCGTCGAAGTGCGCGGCCTCGATGACCATGTCGGACGACCGCTCGTCGATCTCGGTGGCGAGACCGCCCATCGTGCCCGCCATGGAGATCGGGCCCGACTCGTCGGTGATGAGGATGTCCTCGGGGTCGAGGGCCCGCTTGACGTGGTCGAGCGTCTCCAGCTGCTCGCCCGGGGCGGCGCGGCGCACCACGATCGGGCCGGTGAGCTTGCCCCGGTCGAACGCGTGCAGCGGCTGCCCGAGCTCCAGCATCAGGTAGTTGGTGATGTCGACGGCCAGCGACACCGGGCGCATCCCGGCGCGGTGCAGGCGGACCCGCATCCACGGCGGGGTCTGCGCGTCCGGGTCGAAGCCGCGCACCTCGCGCAGCACGAACCGGTCGCACGCGGTCGCGTCCGCGATGCTCGCCGGGTACGCCTCCCCGTTCTTCGGCGGAAGATCCACGCGGGCCGGGTCCTTGAACGGGACGCCGTAGGCGGTGGCGGCCTCGCGGGCGATGCCGCGGATCGACAGGGCGTAGCCGCGGTCGGGCGTGACGGCGATGTCGAGGACGTCGTCGCGCAGCCCGAGCAGCTCGACCGCGTCCGCGCCGACCGGCGTGTCCGGCGGCAGGACGAGGATGCCGCTGTGGTCGTCGCCGATGCCCAGCTCGGTGACCGAGCAGATCATGCCCTCCGACACCCGGCCGTAGGTCTTGCGCGCGCCGATCTCGAACCCGCCGGGCAGCACACCGCCGGGCAGGATCACGACCACGTGGTCGCCGGCCGCGAAGTTCGTCGCGCCGCAGATGATGTTCTGCGGCTCGCCGGTGCCATTGGCCCTGCCGACGTCCACCTGGCAGTAGCGGATCGGCTTCTTGAACTCGGTCAGCTCCTCGATCGCGAGGACCTCGCCGACGACGAGCGGGCCGGTGATGTCGGCGCCGGCCTGCTCGACGGTCTCGACCTCCAGGCCCGCCGCGATCAGCTCGGCGGCCAGCGCGCGGCCCGTGACGCCGGCGGGGAGCTCGGCGTACTCGCGCACCCAGGAAAGCGGGGCCCGCATCAGATCTCCATCCCGAACGGGAGGGTGAACCGGACGTCGCCCTCCACCATGTCGTACATGTCCTCCACGCCGTGCCGGAACATCAGCGCCCGCTCGACGCCGAGCCCGAACGCCCAGCCGCTGTAGCGGTCGGGGTCGACGCCGCACGCGACCAGCACGCGCGGGTTGACCATGCCGCAGCCGCCGAGCTCGATCCAGCCCTCCGAGCCGCACGTCCGGCACGGGGCGCCGCCCGGCTCCGCGGACGCGCCGCGGCACACGAAGCACTGCATGTCGACCTCACCGGACGGCTCGGTGAACGGGAAGTAGTACGGCCGGAACCGCGTCTTCAGCCCCTCGCCGAACATGCCGGACACGAACGCGTCGATGCCGCCGCGCAGGTCGGCCATCGTCAGGCCCTCGTCGACGGCGAGCCCCTCCAGCTGGTGGAAGACGGGGCTGTGCGTGGCGTCCAGCTCGTCGGTGCGGAACGTGCGCCCCGGCGCGACCACGTACACCGGCAGCTCGCGCGACAGCAGCGACCGGATCTGCATCGGCGAGGTGTGCGTGCGCATCACCAGGCCGGACTCCTCCGACTCGACGAAGAAGGTGTCCTGCATCGTGCGGGCGGGGTGGTCGGGCAGGAAGTTGAGCGCGTCGAAGTTGAACCACTCCGCCTCGACCTCGGGGCCTTCGGAGACCTCGAAGCCGAGCGAGACGAAGACGTCCGCCATGCGCTCCTGCATGGTGGTCAGCGGGTGCCGGGCGCCGCGCGGGGCGCGGTCCCACGGCAGGGTGACGTCGACGGTCTCCTCGACGAGGACGCGCTGGTCGCGCTCGTCCTCCAGCTCGCCCTGGCGCTTCTTGATCGCCTGGGCGACGGCGCCGCGGGCGGCGCCGATGCGCTTGCCGGCGTCGGCGCGGGCCGCGGGCGGCAGCGCGCCGATCTCGCGGTTGGCGAGGGCCAGCGGCGAGCGGTCGCCGGCGTGCGCCAGGCGGACCTGCTTGAGGTCGTCGAGGTCGGCCGCCGCGGCGACGGCGGCGAGCGCCGCGTCGCGGGCCCGTTCGAGCTCTTCCGGCTGCAACGCGGACACCTCGACGGGATCGTAGGACTTGTTGGGTGCAGACATGGCTGTGTGATCGACTCCGGTCGGCGTGGGACGCCCGCAGTCTAGTGCGCGGGCGGTGAAGATCCGGAAAGCGTGCGCGAAACGCGCTGGCCCTGTCGGGAACCCCTGCGGCCGGTCGCCCGGCGGGACGCGCCGGGCTCAGGTGGCGTAGTCGGGGGCCCCTGCGGGCACGGTAAATCGGAACTCGGCGCCGCCGCCGGGCGCCCGCCGCACGGTGATCACGCCGCCGTGCGCCTCCACGAGCCCCTTGACGATGTAGAGCCCGAGGCCGGTGCCGCCGCGGCGGTTGCCGCCGGGGCCGCGCCAGAACTGCCGGAAGACGCGCGGGACGGCCTCGGGCGGTATGCCCTCGCCCTCGTCGCGCACCGACACGGCGGCTCCCTCCTTGTGCGCGTCCGGCTCGACCACGATGGTGACGGTCCCCGCACCGTGGCGCACCGCGTTCTCGACCAGGTTACCGAGGATCTGGTCCATCTTGTCGGGGTCGAGCCACATCTCGGGCAGCTCGCCGCGGGACTCGAACCTGAACCGGTCCTCCGGGTCGCCGGCCGCGACCCGGCCCGCGATGACCTTGCGGACCTCCTCGGGGAGGTCGACGACCTGGCGGTGCATCTCCAGCCGCCCGGCCTCGATGCGCGACACGTCCAGCAGCTCGGTGATCAGCCGGGTGACGCGGTCGGCGTCGGCGTTGACGGTCTCCAGCATCACGCGCTTCTGGTCGTCGTTGAAGCGGTGCCACTTGGCCAGCAGCGTCGCGGTGAACCCCTTGACGCTGGTCAGCGGGGACCGCAGCTCGTGGGCGACGGTGGAGACGAGGTCGGCGCGGTCGCGTTCGCGGCGGGCGCGCTGCAGGGCGTCGCGCAGGCACACCGTGAAGCGCTCCACCCGGCCGTCGCCGTCGCGCCGGTACGCGGCGGTCACCAGCACCTCGGCGCCGCCCGGCAGGAACAGCACGCGCTCGGGGTGGCGGGTGCGGGTGGACAGGCCGTGGTAGGGGGCCAGGCACTTCCACCAGTCGCGGCCCTCGGCGTCGTGCAGCGGCAGGACGTCGCGGAAGTCGCGGCCCATCGCGGACGCGGCGGCGACCCCGGTCATCCGGGCGGCGGCGGCGTTGAACACCAGCACGCGGGCGTCGCGGCCGGCGACGATCAGGCCGTCGGGCAGGTCGTCCGGCGACACGCCGCCGGGAACCGGCGCGTCCGCGGAACCCTCTGCGGGCGCGCGCGCGGCCACGCGAGGGGGTTCCTCTCCGCCCACAGCGGCCTCCAGAGCACCGAAGAGAACGCGGCCTGTCGAGAAGAGACTCTAGCCGCAGTCGGGTGCCTTGCGGGACCCGCAAAGCGCCCCGCGGCAAGGCATCTGTAGCCCCCGGGCAGGGTTCGGGCGGGCCCGGAACGCCCTCTCACCAGGGGCCGGGTCGGCGGGGGCGGCGGACCTCACCTGGACGTGGTGGACGAGTCGTGCTCGGCGAGCGCGGAGGCCGCGTCCGGGTGGACGGCGAACAGGCGGTCGAGCCCGGTGATGCGCAGGAGCCGCAGCTGGGCCGGACGGACCCCGGCGAGCGAGATCTCGCCGCCGGACACCGCGATCCTGTTGCGCGCGCCGACCAGCGCGCCGAGCCCGGCCGCGTCGCAGAACGCGACGGCGGAGAAGTCGACCACCAGCCGGCGCGGGCCCTCGCCGCGCGCCTCGACGAGCCGCGCGCACAGCGTGTCGGCCGTGCGCAGGTCGATCTCGCCGGTCACCACGACGACGGCGGACTCGCCGCGCACCATCGTGACCTCGACCCCCAGCTCGCCCGCGGCGCCCGGGTCCGGGACGGCGGGGAGCCGCAGGACCTCGGGCGGCGGGCCCGGGGCACGGGGCGTCCGGCACCTCACCTCCGGCCCGCGCCGGCCCGCCCTCCTGGCCGGCCTGATGTCCTCGCTCATCACTTCGCCCCCACTCTGCACGGCATCGTCGCCGAGCCTGGTCAACGCACTGATCAACACCGTAAGCACCGGGACTGCCTGGGCGGATCCGTCGCCCGGCCTGTATCCGGCTCCTACCTGCGGACGAGTCCGGCGCGGTGGCCGGCCCCCCGGCCCGCCGTCCGCGCGCAGCCCATCTTCGCAGCTCACCGGCCGGAAGGCGGACCTATAGGCGACCGATTGCGGCCATCCGATCACGGATCGCACAGAACCGCCGGGACCGGCGGCACGTGCCGTCCGTCACGTCCACGCGCCGTCCGCCGCGAACCGCGCTCTCCGTCACGTGCCGCGCTTTCCGTCACGTGCCTCGCTGGGCGCGGGCCGAGGCATAGAGGCATACGGCCGCGGCCGTCGCCAGGTTCAGGCTCTCGGCGCGCCCGTGGATCGGCACGCGCACGACCTCGTCCACGTGCCGGAGGATCTCGTCGGGCAGGCCCCACGCCTCGTTCCCGAACACCCAGGCCGTGGGGCGCGCGAGGAGGCCGTCGTCGATCGCGTCGTCCAGGGTGCGGTCGCCGGCGCCGTCCGCGGCCAGGACGGCGAGGCCCGCGCCGCGCAGCTCCGGAATCAGCTCGTCGAACCGCGGGCCGACGACGACCGGCAGGTGGAACAGGCTGCCCGCGGAGGCGCGCACGCACTTGCCGTTGTAGGGGTCGACCGACGCGTCGGTGAACACGACGGTCTCCGACCCGGCGGCGTCGGCGGTGCGCAGCACCGTGCCGGCGTTGCCGGGGTCGCGGACGTGCGCGAGGACGGTCACCAGCCGCGGGCCCGCCTCCAGCGCCTTGGCCAGCGGCACGTCCACGAACCCGCAGACCGCCAGCAGCCCCTGCGGGGTGACGGTCTGCGCGAGCTCGGCCATGATCTCGCCGCTGACGCGCAGCACCGGCGCGCCGGCCCGCTCGGCGGCGAGGACCAGGTCGGGGTGGCGGGCCTCCGCCTCGGCCGTGGTGAACAGCTCGGCGAGGCCGCCGGGGATCTCCAGCGCCTCCCGCACCGCCTGCGGCCCCTCGGCGAGGAACCGGTTCTCGCGGCGGCGGAAGGCGCGTTTGGCGAGCCGGCGAGCGGCCTTCACCCTCGGTGACCGCAGGGACGTCAGCTCGCGGCCCGCCATATCGCTCCGCCCGCCCGAGTCCGGGAGACCCGGATCAGGCGGCCTCCGTGCTTCCCTCGGCCGGGAGCGCGTCCTTGGCGACCTTGACCAGGGCGGCGAACGCGGGCGCGTCGTTGACGGCGAGCTCGGCGAGCATGCGCCGGTCGACCTCGACGTCCGCGGCCTTCAGGCCCTGGATGAACCGGTTGTAGGTGATGCCGTTGGCGCGGGCCGCGGCGTTGATCCGCTGGATCCACAGCCGGCGGAACTGGCCCTTGCGGTCCTTGCGGTCCCGGAACGCGTAGGTCATCGAGTGGAGCTGCTGCTCCTTGGCCTTGCGGTACAGGCGCGAACGCTGACCGCGGTAGCCGCTCGACCGCTCCAGGACGACCCGACGCTTCTTGGCGGCGTTGACCGCCCGCTTCACGCGTGCCACGTGCTGTGCTCCTTCGTGGGGGCCGGGGCCGTCCGGGCCTCGGCCGGTCGCTGATGTTCTGGTCGAGTGCTACTTGCGCAGCAGCTTCTTGATGTTCTTGGCGTCGGCGTCGGCCACCACGGCCGGGCCGCTGAGCCGCCTGGTCCGCTTGGTCGGCTTGTGCTCGAGCAGGTGGTTCTTGTTGGCGCGGCGGCGCATCACCTTGCCGGAGCCGGTCAGCTTGAACCGCTTCTTGGCACCGCTGTGCGTCTTGGTCTTCGGCATGGTCGCCGTCGTCTCCCTCTGTCCCGGCCCCCGTGCGGACGGCACGGGAGCGCACCTGATCGGCGCATCGCACGGGTCCGTCCGCTCCGGGACCGTGGACGCGCCAGGTCAGGCTTCAATGTACGTGCGCCGCGTCCCCGCTCTGCGCGAGGGCGCGGGAGTGGGACCGCCGCGAGGCCGCGGAGCCTGGGACGGCTCCTCGCGGGGCCGCGTTCCGGTCCCGGACGGCCTCAGGCGGTGCCGGCTTCGGTCTCCTGCCCGCGGGCCGTCTTCTTCTTGTGCGGACCGATCACCATGATCATGTTCCGGCCGTCCTGCTTGGGCCGCGACTCGACGAAGCCGAGTTCCTCGACGTCGTCGGCGAGCCGCTGCAGCAGCCGGTAACCGAGCTCGGGACGGGACTGCTCACGACCGCGGAACATGATCGTGACCTTCACCTTGTCCCCGGCCTTCAGGAACCGCACCACGTGACCCTTCTTGGTCTCGTAGTCGTGCGGGTCGATCTTCGGGCGGAGCTTGATCTCCTTGATGACCGTGTGCGCCTGGTTCTTCCGCGCTTCCCGTGCCTTCATCGCAGACTCGTACTTGAACTTGCCGTAGTCCATGAGCCGTGCGACGGGCGGACGCGCGGTGGGCGCCACCTCGACGAGGTCGAGGTCCGACTCACGCGCGATTTCAAGGGCCTTGGCGATGGGCACGATGCCCACCTGTTCGCCGTTCGGGCCGACGAGACGGACCTCGGGCACGCGAATGCGGTCGTTGATACGCGGTTCGGCGCTGATGGGACCTCCTTGGGGCCGTTCTCACGTTCGTTGGACCGGTCGTACCCAGAGGCTCCCACGAGAAAAGCCCCGCACGACTCACGTACGGGGCCACCTTCGGTCTCCCTGGACGGCCGAGCCGCTCAGGGACGACGGCGCCGCGGGCGAAGTCGCCCGCTCGCCGGACCGAGACCCACCGGCCTTCCGGCCGGTCAGGTGGGAGGTGGCCTCCGCTTGTGCGCCCGGCACGCGCTCCCATTCTGGTCACGCGCACAGGGCCGGTCGGCCACAAAGACTACCACCTGCGGGGGGCTTGCGCGCCATGCCGGGGCCGTCCTCGTGGGGCCTTGCGTAAAGTACGCCACTCCCGTCAACGGCGGTGTTCCCCCGTCCATTCCCGGGCCCGGTGGGCCGGACGGGACGCGACCGGCCGTCCCGGCCCGCCGTGGCCGCGGCGACGAGGTGAGGGTCATCTGGCCCGGCGGACCTCTCGGCATCACGTCCGCGGCTTGTTACGGTGAAGCCAAGACGGACCGTCCTCCAGCCCCCGGCCCACCGCCGTCCGACGGACGGGCTCCGCTCGACGGCCCGGCGGGGCCGGCACCAAGGGAGGTTGTTCCCGCGATGCCCTCGGTCGAGGCCGGCACGGCCGGCCCCCTCACCGCCTTGTCACCGATCAGCCTGGCGTTCGCCCAGAAGGCGTTCATCGTCTCCGGGGGGCGGCTGCTGCTCGTCCGCAAGTCGGCGTCCGACCCGTTCCAGCCCGGCCGCTGGGAGGTGCCCGGCGGGCGGCTGGAGGTGGACGACGACCTCGACCTGGACGACCACATCCGCCGGGAGGTCTGGGAAGAGGTCGGCCTCAAGGTCGACCCGGGGCCGCCGTTCCATCTGTGGCAGTGGTTCATGCCCGACCGGCCGCCGCCCGGCGGCGGGCAGGCGGGGGGCGGGCAGACGCGCGTGGTGGCGGCGGCGCGGCGGTGCAGGCCGGTGACGCTGGACGCCACCCTGGAGAACCAGGAGACCGGCGACCATCTGGACGGCTGCGCCTGGGTGCCGCTGCCCGAGGTGAGCGCCTACGACCTGATCCCGAGCCTGCGTCCGGTGATGCGGGCGTTCCTGCTCGCGCCCGGCTGACCGCCCGCGGCATGGTCTCGTCCCGATCGCCGGCGGAGTGGCCCGGGCTGGACGGCGTCGGCGGAGCCGACGAGCGCCGCTTCGACATGTTCGTCATCGGTGACGTGGGGATCGAGGTCCGCGCGACGCTGCCGGACGTCCGGTTCGCCGACGTGCGCGCCGACCGCCTCACCTACGCGCCGGCGCGGGCGATCGTCGCCGGGACGGCGGTCAACCTGGCCCGGCGCGCGACGCGCAGCTTCCGCCGGGTGGGCGTGCTGGGCAAGGTCGGCGACGACGACTTCACGCCGCTGATCCGCCGGGAGCTGCGGCGGATCGGGGCCGACGACCACCTGCGCGTCGAGCCCGGGGTTCCGAACGGGGTCTCGGTGATGCTGCGCGGCCGCCCGGACGACGGCGGCCCGCTGGACGGCGGGCCCGGCGTGCGGCTGCTGGTCGTCCAGGACGAGCCGCCGGGGCGCCGCCTCACCGCGTCCGAGGTCCGCTCGGCCGCGTCCGGGATCGAGGGCGCGGACGTGCTGGTCACCGACGGGTACTCGCTGCTGTCCCCCGTGTCGGGGGCGGCGCTGCGCACGGCGGCGCGCATCGCCCGGGACGCGGGGACGAGGGTGGCATTCGACCTCGTCCCGCACGACGTGGACGCGCGGCTCCCGGCGGACGGCGTCCTGCCGATGCTGGCGCTGGCGGACCTCGTCATCTCCGAGGCCCCGACGCTGGCGCGGCTGCTCGGCCGCCCGTCCCCGGCGGCGGGACGCGAGGTGCGGGAGCTGCTCCCGGCGCTGGACCGGGCGGTGCCGGGCCGTCCGCTGTGGCTGCTGCGCTTCGGCGACACGTCGCTGGAGCATGCGCTCGCGTACCAGCGGGACGGCCTGCTGATGGAGTACCCGACCGGGTACGGGGACGGCGTCGAGCGCGCCGGGTTCGGCGACCGGCTGGCGGCGTCGGAGCTCTACTGGTGGCTGTCGGGTGGGTCGTCCGCGTCCGGCGCGGCGGCGGCTCCGCGCAGCGCCTGAAGGGTGCGCAGGAAGCGGCGACGGCTGGCCGGGAGCCCGAACGTCTCCTGCCAGCGCCATGTCCCGTTCTGCCCGGCGGCAGTGACCGCCCAGCGCAGGAACTGGCTCCGGACCCCGTCGCCGGGATGGACGGTCGCGACGCCGTCCTCCTCGACGAGCAGGTAGGAGCGGCCAGTGCGCAGGTACGCGCGCAGTGCCGCGTGGTCGGCGGGCGCGCCGGGGAGGCCGCGTTCCTCCACGACCGTCCGCACGCCGGGCGTTCCGGGGAGGAAGTGCCAGTGGGCGTGGTCGATGCACGCGCCTCCGCCTTGGGAGATCGCCGGTCCGTGCTCGAAGAGCAGCAGTTCGCGCGTCCCGTAGGCGCGGCCGTAGAGGCGGGCGACACGGTCGCGCCAGCGCAGGGCGCGTTCCCACAGCGCGGGGCCGAACGCGGCGGCGCACTGGTGGTGCTCGCGGGTCACCAGCAGGACGTGCCCCTCGGCGAGCGGCGCCACGTCCGGCATCAGGAGGAAGTCGGCGTCGCGGGCGATGACGCCGGACTCCCCCGGCAGGTCGGCCATGCCGTTGAAGCGGAACCGCAGGGGCGGGCACAGGACGCATTCGTGACCGGGCGCGGGCTGCGCCGTCGGCTCGGCCAAGCCTCCTCCAGCTCCACGGGTCGCGGGGATTCGCTCGCCTCTCCAGCCTGCCCGGCGCCCGCGCGGGCGATCCTCGTCGCCAGGGTTGTGTACGGCCGCGGATAGCGACATAGAGCCCACGGGGTACAGAGTTTGACTTTGCGGGAACAAAAGGAGCAGAAGGCAGAATCGTGAACCAGACACCCCAGCTCCCCGCACCGGCGCCCCGCGCCGACCCTCCCTCCGCCCTGCCCCGGACCCGGCTGCGGCGCGGCGCGTCCCGTCCGGGCGAGGACGCGGCCGTCATCGACATGGCGGTGCTCGACACCCGGCTGAACGAGTCGCTGGACGTCCTGCGCGACACCTACGCGCCCGCCCTCGGCGCCGGCGGCGGCTGGTACCACGAGCTGACGCGGCCCGAACCCGGCACGACCGCGACGGCCCTCGGGCTGCTGGCGTTCGTGGAGGCGGGCCGTCCGTTCGAGTACTTCGACGACGGCCTGGCGTTCCTCGCCGACCGGCAGACCAGCTCCCCCGACGCGCTGCGGGACGGCGGCTGGGCCACCAAGACCAGCCTCGGCATGCCGGTGGTGGAGGCGACCGGCTGGATCGCGCGGTTCCTGGCCCGCGCCCGCTGCGACCTCCGCGACGACGCCCCCGACCTGCGCCGCGCCTACCAGTGGCTGTTGCACAACCAGAACCCGGACGGCGGCTGGGGCTCGCTGCTCGGCTGCCGGTCCCGGGTGTGGCTGACGTGCCTGGCGCTCCGCGCGCTCAGCCAGCTCAACCCGTACGACCCGGCCGTCGACCGGGGCGTGGAGTGGCTGACGGCGGACCGGACCGCGCACCGTCCCGGCTGGGGTCCGACGCAGGCGTCCAGGCCGACGATCACCCACACGGCCTTCGCGCTGGTGACGCTGGCGGAGGCGCGTCCGGACCTGCGGTCCGAGCGGCTGCTGGACGCCTACGACTGGCTGCTGGACAACCTCGACCCGGACGACGAGCACACCTGGATCGAGACCTACGACGTCTCGCCGCACGGCGCCGGGTCGAAGCCGGTGTGGCGGCTGGCGCTCTGGCACTACGGGCTGCCGATCGCGCTCGCCGCGCTGCTGCGGGACCCGCGCGGCCCGCACGGCCCGGCCGCCGCCCGCGCATTCCGGACGCTGACCCGCGGCGAGGTCGCTGGCCCGCGCTGGAACGGCTACCCGGGCAGCGGGCGGACGTCCCTGTGGACGCTGTGGTGGCGGCTGGAGACGCTGATCGCGCTCGCCCGGCTCCCGCTCGCGGGGAGCGCGGACGTCCTGCACTGGCTGCCGGACGCGGCCGTCGTGCAGCGCGCCCACGCACGGGAGCGCCCGCTGGCGGAGCTGCTGCCGAACCGCCGGCTGATCGACCCGGCGACGCTCGTCCGGCGGCACTGGGCGGCGGCGCTGCTGGTCCTGGTGTGCCTGTGCAGCGCGTTCGGCGTCGCGATCGGCGTCTGGGGCTGGAAGGACTTCTGGCTGAGCGTGATCCTGCCGGTCATCCTCACCGGCTTCAGCGAGTCGATGCGGCGGCGCCGCACCCAGCGCGGCCCGCCGCCCTGACCGTCCGGACTCGGCCCCGCTCAGGCTCGGCGGGTCAGCTCCGCCTCACCGGCGGCGCGCATCGCGTCAACGGGGACGTCGTCGCGGCCGGTCATCAGCGCCACCTGCCGGACGGCCTGGTGCAGGAGCATCGGGAACCCGCCGACGACCGTCCCGCCGGCCCGCCCGACCGCCTCCGCGAGCGCCGTCGGCCACGGCGCGTACACCACGTCGAACAGGGCCGCACCGGACGCGGCGACCGGCTCGGCGAACGGGTCGGCGGCCCGTCCGGGCAGCGTCGACACCACCAGCTCGGCGGGCAGGTGCGCGGTCGCCGTGTCGAGCGGCACGACCCGGACCGCGAGCCCGAACCGCTCCCCCACCTGCGCGGCCTCGGCGGCGCGCGCGGGCGTCCGGGCGGCGAGGACGGCCTCGTCCGTCCCGAGCGCGGCGAGCGCGGCGAGCGCGGACGCCGCCGTCGCCCCGCCGCCGAGCACCAGCGCCGACGCGGGCGCCTTCACGCCCGCCTCGGTGAGCGCGGTCACGATGCCGTGGACGTCGGTGTTGTCGCCGTGCCGCCGCCCGTCCCGCAGGACGATCGTGTTGGCGCCGCCGACCTTCACCGCCAGGTCCGACACCGTGTCGACCAGCCCGAGCGCGACCCGCTTGAGCGGCATCGTCAGCGACAGCCCGGCCCATTCGGGGCCAAGACCGTCCAGCAGCCCGGCCAGGCCGTCCTCGCCGCACTCGACGGCGTCGTAGGTCCACGCGTCCAGGCCCATCGCCGCGTACGCCGCGCGGTGCAGCACGGGCGACAGCGAATGCGCGATCGGCGACCCCAGCACCGCGGCGCGCCGCGTCTCCTCCGTCACTGGCCCGGGTGCGCCTTCTGCCAGGCCCGGAACTTCTTCTCCAGCCGCACCCGCTCCGCCTCAGTCGTGGCGAACTCGGTGATCTTGTTGGTCGGGTCGGTGGCGATGAAGAACAGCCACGTCCCCTCCTCCGGGGTGAGCGCCGCCTCGATCGCCTCCGGACCGGGGCTGGCGATCGGGCCGGGCGGCAGGCCCTTGTGCTTGTAGGTGTTGTACGGCGAGTCGACCTGCAGGTCCTGGTTCGTGACCGTCAGCGTCCGCTTGTTGAGGGCGTACAGCACCGTGGTGTCGAACTGGAGCGGCATGCCCTTCTCCACCCGGTTGTAGATCACCTGGGAGATCTTCGGCAGGTCGCTGGGCTTGCCGCCCTCCGCCTGGACGAGGCTGGCCAGCGTGATGACCTTCGCCGGGTTCATGCCCGCCTCGCGCGCCTTCCCGACCAGGTCGACGCTCTCGGCCTCCTCGTTGAAGCGGGCGACCATCTGCTTGAGGATCTGCTCCGCCGAGCCGTTCGGGTCGAGGTCGTAGCGTCCCGGGTAGAGGTACCCCTCCACCTTGCCCTTCGCGTACGCGGGCAGCCCGAGCGTCTCCGGCTTCTTCGCGGCCGTCTGGAACTCCTTGACCGAGATGCCGGTCTTCTTCGCCAGCAGCTCGTAGGTCTCGATCGCCCGGCGGCCCTCCGGGATCGTGATCTGGTTGCCGGCGCGGGACTTCGGGTCGAGCAGCAGCGCCATCGCCGCGGCCGACGACATCCTCAACCGCATCTGGTAGAAGCCCGGCTGGATGCTGGAGGCGCGCGTCTCCTTCGTGTACGCCTGCACGAACGCGCGGGAGCTCTTCACCACGCGGTGCTCCTCCAGCGTCGCGCCGATCACCGAGCCGCTCGCGCCGTCCTTGATCTGGACGGTGACCTTCCCTGAGCCCTGGCCTTCGTAGTCCGGCGGGTGGCGCTTGTTGTCCAGCCACGCGTACCCGAGGACGCCGCCGGTGCCGAACACCGCGACGAGGAACGCCATGGCGAACAGGCCGGCGGCGCGGCCGTTGCGCTTGCGCCGCTTCTGCCGCTTGCGGACGCGGCGCTGGTCGCGCCTGCCGTACCGCTCGTCGTACGGGCGGCCGTCGCCGTACGGGTCTGAGAAAAGGTCCAAGTCGTTCATGAGCTTCCCCGGACGATCTCGCCTGGGGGACGCCCAGTCAACCGTTCCGCGTCAAGGGCCGCCTGGAGCAGGACGGTCGCGGCCGCCTGGTCGACGACCGCCCGCCGCGCCCTGCCGTGCACGCCCCCGGCGCGCAGGCTGCTCTCCGCCGTCACGGTGGTGAGCCGCTCGTCGTGCAGCCGGACCGCGTCCGGCGGAAGCCGGTCGGCCAGCCTGACCGCGAACCTGCGGGCCGCCTCCGCCGCCGGGCCCTCGCGTCCCGACAGCGAGGTCGGCAGCCCCACGACCACCTCGATCGCCTCGTGCTCGGCGACGAGCGCCACGATCCGGTCGATGTCGCCCTTGCCGCTCTTCACGGTCTCCAGCGGCGACGCGAGGATCCCGCCGGGGTCGCAGCGCGCGACCCCGATCCTGATGCTCCCTACATCTATCCCCAGCCGGGTTCCGTGCCTCATCGCCTCGCCCCCGCTCGGCGGGCCGGTCCCGGTGTCCTTGCCCCGAAATCCCGGGCTCACGCGGCCCCTACGGCCTGTTCGACCGCGGCGAGGGCGTCGCTCATGGCGGACGGGTCGGCACCGCCGCCCTGGGCGAGGTCGTCCTTGCCTCCGCCGCCCCCGCCGAGCGCCTTGGCGGCGAGCCCGACCAGCGCGCCCGCCTTGAGCCCCCGGTCGCGGGCGCCCCCGGTGACGGCGACGACCACGACGGGACGGTCCTTCGGCACGCCCGCGACCATCACCACGGCGGGCCGGGACATGAGGCGGCCGCGGACGTCGACGGCGAGCTTGCGCAGGTCGTCGGCGCCGGTTCCGTCCGGGGCGCGGTGCCCGACGAACGCGGTGCCGTTCACGTCCTTCGCGCCGTCGGCGAGCGATCCCGCGATGGCGAGGACCTGCTGGGAGCGGAGCTTCTCCAGCTCCTTCTCCGCGTCCCTGAGCCGCGAGACGACGCCCGAGATCCGCTCGGGCAGCTCCTCCTTGCGGGCCTTCATCTGCTCGGCGAGCTGCGCCACGAGGACGCTCTCGCGGGCCAGGAACCGGAACGCGTCGATGCCGACGAGGGCCTCGACGCGGCGGACCCCGGCGCCGATGGACGACTCGCCCAGCACCTTGACCAGGCCGAGCTGCCCGGACCGCGCGACGTGCGTGCCGCCGCACAGCTCGCGGGAGTAGTCGCCGACCTCGACGACGCGGACCTCGTCGCCGTACTTCTCGCCGAACAGCGCGAGCGCGCCCATCGCGCGGGCCTCGTCGATCGAGGTGTGGAACGCGCGGACGTCCAGGTCGCCGACCAGGACCTCGTTGACTTCGTCCTCGACGTCGCGGAGCACGCTCGCGGGGACGGCGCCGGACGCGGTGAAGTCGAACCGGAACCGGCCCGGCGAGTTCTCCGACCCGGCCTGCGCCGCGGACTCGCCGAGCGCGCGGCGGAACCCGGCGTGGACCAGGTGGGTCGCGGTGTGCGAGCGGGAGATCGCCCGGCGGCGCTCCACGTCCACCTCGGCGTGCGCGGAGTCGCCGGCCTGCGCCTCGCCGCTCACGACGCGGCCGCGGTGCACGATGAGGCCCGCGAGAGGCGACTGCACGTCGGTGACCTCGATGACGGCGCCGTTGCCCAGCCTGATCACGCCGTGGTCGGCGAGCTGCCCGCCGCCCTCGGCGTAGAACGGGGTGCGGTCGAGGACGACCTCGACGTCCGTGCCCTCCCCGGCCGCGGGCGCGTTCGCGCCGTTGACCAGCAGCCCGACCAGGCGGGCGTCGCCGAGCAGGTGGCGGTAGCCGATGAAGTCGACCTTGCCGCCGGCGCCGGTGAGCAGCTCGTCGAGGACGGACACGTCCAGGTTGCCGGTCCGCTTGTCGCGGGCGTCCTTCTTGGCGCGCTCCCGCTGCTCGCGCATGAGGCGGCGGAAGCCGTCCTCGTCCACCTGGAGGCCCTGCTCGGACGCCATTTCCAAGGTCAGGTCGATCGGGAAGCCGTAGGTGTCGTGGAGCTTGAACGCCTGCTCGCCCGCCAGCGTCGCGCCGCCCGACCGCCGGGTCTCCTCGACGGCGGTGTCGAAGATCGCGGTGCCGGTGCGGAGCGTCTGGAGGAAGGAGTCCTCCTCGGCGTCGATGACCGTGTGGATGTTCGCGGCGGTGCGGACCAGCTCGGGGTACTGCTCGCCCATCGCGGCGATCGCGACGGCGGTCAGCTCGTGCATGAGGCCCGCGTCCTCGCCGCCGAGCAGGCGCAGGTTGCGGATGGAGCGGCGCAGGATGCGGCGCAGTACGTAGCCGCGGCCCTCGTTGCCGGGACGGATGCCGTCCGCGACCATCATCGTCCCGCTGCGGACGTGGTCGGAGATGACGCGCAGCGACACGTCCGCGCGGTGGTCGCGGCCGTACCGGGCGCCGGTCAGCTCCGCGGCGCGGTCGAGGACGCGCCACAGGGTGTCGGTCTCGTAGATGTTGTCGACGCCCTGCAGGATCGCCGCCATGCGCTCCAGGCCCATGCCGGTGTCGATGTTCTTGGCGGGCAGGTCGCCGAGGATCGGGAAGTCGGTCTTGCTCTCCCCCGGGCCCCGCTCGTACTGCATGAAGACGAGGTTCCACACTTCGAGATAGCGGTCCTCGTCGGCGACCGGGCCGCCCTCGCGGCCGTACTCGGGGCCGCGGTCGTAGTAGATCTCCGAGCAGGGCCCGCACGGGCCGGGGACGCCCATCGACCAGAAGTTGTCCTCCATGCCGCGCCGCTGGATGCGGTCGAGGGGGACGCCGACCTTGTCGTGCCACAGGCCCGCGGCCTCGTCGTCGTCGTCGAAGACGGTGACCCAGAGCTTGTCCTCGGAGAACCCGAAGCCGCCGTCGTCCCGGGACCGGGTCAGCAGCTCCCAGGCGAACGGGATCGCCTGCTCCTTGAAGTAGTCGCCGATGGAGAAGTTGCCCAGCATCTGGAAGAACGTGGCGTGCCGGGTGGTCTTGCCGACCTCTTCGATGTCGGGCGTCCGGACGCACTTCTGGGCGCTGGTCATCCGCGGGGACGGAGGGGTGCGCTGGCCGAGGAAGTACGGCTTGAACGGGACCATGCCGGCGTTGACCAGCAGGAGGGTCGGGTCCTCGGCGACCAGGCTGGCCGAGGGCACCACCGTGTGCCCGCGCTCCTCGAAGAACGTGAGGAAGCGGCGAGCCACCTCTGCCGACTCCATGATCAGTGGCCATCCTTGTCGTGGTCGGTCGTGTCGCGGTCGATGTCGTGATCGGTGTCGCGGTCGATGTGGTCGATGATCGTGTAACGCGCCCTGAGGACACGGCGGGGCCGGACGAGTTCGGCGTCCGGCGGGGCCTGGTCCATGCGGACGGCCTCGCGCAGCTCCTCCTCGCGGGCCCTCATCTCCGTACGGACGTCGGAGGCGAAATGCCTCAGCCGTTCGCCCGCGCCCTGCCCGGTCGACACCGCGCGCGCCGCGACGCCCTCCGGGGACCAGGCCCGCGTGAACCGGACGACGCGGCGCTTGACGCGGTGCGAGACGTAGACGCCGGCGCCCGCGCCGACGCCGAGCCAGAACAGCCGCTTCATCCGCGTCCCCTGCCTGAGGACCGGGCCTGCAGCTCCGGCCGCGCGCTCCGGGACCGGCCGCCCTGGGACCGGCCGTTGCGGGAGCGGCCCCGCCGGGAACGGTCCTGCCCTGAGCCGTCCTGCCGGGAGCGGGCGTCGCCGGGCCGGCCGGCGTCGTCGCCGTCGCGGCTCGCGAGGGCCTTGCGGACGCCGTAGGAGAACGCGGCGGCCTTCACCAGCGGCCCGCCCACCACCGAGGTCATGACGGTGGTGACGGCGGACACGTTCTGGGTGACGCCTGCGACCTGCTTGGTGATGACGTCGGTCCGGCCGAGCTGCTCGTTGGCGCGCTGCACCGTGCGGGTCATGTCGTCCATCAGGGGGCCCGCCTGGTCGCCGATGTCGCGGACGACCTCGCCGGCCTCGCGGAGGAGCCGGGCGAGCCTCAGCAGGGTCAGCGCGATGAACGTGACGAGCACCGCCCAGAACACGGCCACGATGAGACCCGCGAGCTGTCCACCAGTGAGCATCAGGGCTTTCCGTTCGTGCGATTCCGGCTCCGCGCCGGGCATGGCCCGACTGACTTTATAGGGTCCCCCGGACCTTACCGGTCCCCCGCGCCGGGTGGCGGGAGCACCGGCCGGACAAGATCGATCAGCGGCGGTCGCGTCCCTCGCCGGGCGAGCCGCGCAGGACGGACCGTATCCGCGCGAGGACCTCGGTGAACCGGGCCTCGGCGCCGTGCCGGGTCGGCCGATAGTACTCCCGCCCGTCGACCGAATCGGGCGCGTACTGCTGTTTCACCACCCCACCGGGGTGGTTGTGCGCATATTTGTAGCCTTCGCCGTGCCCGATCTTCGCGGCGCCCTTGTAGTGCGCGTCGCGCAGATGCCCGGGGACGGGCCCGACGAGGCCCTTGCGCACGTCGCCGAGCGCCTCGTCCACGGCCGTGATGACCGCGTTCGACTTGGGGGCCAGGGCGAGGTGGATCACCGCCTGGGCGAGGTTGATGCGGGCCTCCGGCAGGCCCACGAACTCCACCGCCTGCGCGGCGGCGACCGCGGTCTGCAGGGCGGTCGGGTCGGCCATGCCGACGTCCTCGCTGGCGTGGACGATCAGCCGCCGGGCGATGAACCTTGGGTCCTCCCCGGCCTCGATCATGCGGGCCAGGTAGTGCAGGGCTGCGTCGGGGTCGCTGCCGCGGATGCTCTTGATGAAGGCGCTGATGACGTCGTAGTGCTGGTCGCCCTCGCGGTCGTAGCGGACGGCGGCCCGGTCGACGGCCTTCTCCAGCACCTCGACGTCGACGGCGCCGCCGTCCTCGACGACGAGCGACGCGGCCTCCAGGTAGGTGAGGGCGCGGCGGGCGTCGCCGCCGGCCAGCCGGACGAGGTGGTCCTCGGCGGCGGCGTCCAGGGTGACGGCGCCGTCCAGGCCCCGCTCGTCGGCGAGCGCCCGGTGGATCACCTCGCGCAGTTCGTCATCGCCGAGCGGCTCCAGGGTCAGCAGCAGCGACCGCGACAGCAGCGGGCTGATGACGGAGAAGAACGGGTTCTCGGTGGTGGCGCCGATGAACGACACCCAGCGGTTCTCGACGGCGGGGAGCAGCGCGTCCTGCTGGGCCTTGTTGAACCGGTGGACCTCGTCGACGAACAGGACCGTCTGCCGCCCGGCCATGCCGAGCTCGCGCCGCGCCAGGTCGATTTCGGCGCGGACGCGCTTGACGCCGTCGCTGACCGCGGAGATCTCCACGAACCGGCGGGACGTGACGTGGCTGACGACCGTGGCGAGGGTCGTCTTGCCGGTGCCGGGCGGGCCCCACAGGACGAGCGACATCGGCACGTCCCGGTCGACGAGCTGGCGGATCGGGGTGCCGGGGCCGAGCAGATGGGCCTGGCCGACGACCTCGTTCAGGGCGCGGGGACGCATCCGGACGGCGAGCGGCTGCCGCACGTCTCCCCCGGCCGCCGGTCCGGCCGCCGGGCCGGGTGCGGACGCCGCCGCTCCGGCCGGCCCGCGCTCCTGGACCGGTGCGTCGAAAAGGCCCTCCGGCTCGCCCGATTCCGCCCTGCTGGTCACGCTCCGACACTATCTCGCGGCGCCGACATCACCGGACGCGCCG
Organism: Actinomadura sp. KC06; assembly: GCF_004348735.1. Taxonomy (GTDB): domain Bacteria; phylum Actinomycetota; class Actinomycetes; order Streptosporangiales; family Streptosporangiaceae; genus Spirillospora. Next base: position 10,964 of record NZ_SMKT01000073.1, on the reverse strand, counting down.
GATCCCGTCCCGAAGTCCGGGGACGCGGGAACCTGGGGCCGGGCTCCCGCGTTGGAACGGCGCGAAAGTCGCATTCAGGAGCGTGACGGTGTCCGGTACGACCCGGCGTCGGCGCCACGGGCCGGCAGGGCTGCTCGTGGCGCTCTTCGTCGTGGGCGGGCTGATCTTCAGCTACGGGCTGCGGCACGGCCCGGTGGACCGCCTGTGCACCGAGCACGCCGTGAGCGTGCCCGTGGCCGCCGCGTCCGCCGCGACCGGCCACCACTCCCCCGGCCCCGGGGGTTCGGCGCTCCACGGCCTTCACAGGCTCGCTGACACCGCATTGACAGCGCCGCTCAAGGACCAGCCGGCGCAGACGCCGATGGACGCGTGCCTGTGCCTGGCGGCGCTGTTCACCCTCGTCCTGCTGGGCTTGGCGCTCGCCCTGCGCCGTCCCGCCGCACGCCTGCCCGCCCGCATCGGCTGGACGGTCGTCCCGCTCGCCGCGGGCACGTCCAGGCCCGCGTTCCGGCCCGCTCTCCAGGTGCTCCGGCTGTGACAGACCGGCCGTAAGGCCACCGCATCCGCCGTGTCGACGCCTACCGCGACGCGGCGCTGCCCTTCTGTCCGACAGCCACCCCAAAGCACCGAGAGGACCGCTCGCCATGTCCAAGAGCGCCCGCAACAAGAACGCCCGCAAGACCAAGAACGTGCTCACGCAGCGCCAGACGCCCTGGGGCGCGATCGCCTTCTTCACCCTGATCGGCCTGGTCGCGGTCGTCGCCGTCGGCTACGCGTTCATTCAGTCCAGGCCGTCGTCCGCGGACTCCGCGTCCATCGCCGGACTGGTGACCAAGGACGATCTGGGCCGCGACCACACCACGAGCCCGGTCGACTACGCCACCGACCCGCCGATGGGAGGCGACCACGACGCCGCCTGGCAGAACTGCAACGGCCGCGTGTACGACGCGCCGCTGCGCAACGAGAACGCCGTCCACTCTCTGGAGCACGGCGCCGTCTGGATCACCTACCGTCCCGGCCTGGCCGCCGCCCAGCTCGACGCCCTCAAGGCCAAGGTCACCGGCACGGACTACACGTTCCTGAGCCCGTACCCGTCGCTGGACGCCCCGATCGCGCTCAGCGCCTGGGGCAACCAGGTCAAGCTCCAGGACGCCTCCGACAAGCGCGTCGACGAGTTCCTGCGCGCCTTCGTGAAGGGCCCGCAGACGCCCGAGCCCGGCGCGGCGTGCGACGGCGCGAAGGACACGCCGTGACCCCAGACGCGGGGCGGGGACGGCGGGTCACCGCCGTCCTCGCCGCCCTCGTCCTGCTCACCGGCGCGGCGCTGGTGGCGCTCACCGTCTCCCGCTCGGACGAGCCGGGCCGGGACGGCCCCGAGGCGGGCTTCGCCCGCGACATGAGCGCCCACCACGCGCAGGCGGTGCGGATGTCGTTCATCGTCCGGGACCGGACGGACGACCGCGACGTCCGGCTGCTCGCCTACGACATCATCAACACCCAGTCCGCGCAGATCGGCATGATGACCGCCTGGCTGGACGAGTGGGGCCTCCCCAAGACCGACCCGGCGGGCCCCATGCGGTGGATGTCGGGGCACGGCGGCCACGGGGGAACGGGCGCGGCGGCGATGCCGGGCATGGCGACGCGGGAGCAGCTCGCCGATCTGGAGAAGGCGTCCGGCCGCGCCGCCGAGGTCCAGTACCTGCGCCTGATGACCGCCCACCACCGCGGCGGCGTCGCCATGGCCGAGGCCGTGCTCGCCCGCACGGACCACGACCGGGTCCGCCGCCTCGCCCGCACGATGGTGGACGGCCAGCGCTCGGAGATCACCCTGATGAACGACATGCTCCGGAGGCGGGACGCCGCCACGGCATGACCCGCCCCGCCGGACGAGTGAGGCGACCTTCGCGATAGCGCTTGACAGGCCGGTCGGATCGCGCGTCACTGACCAGCATGGCTCAGAACCTCAGCGGCTACCACCGGGCCCTCGACCTGTTCGAGGGCCTGGTCGCCGGCGTCTCCCGGGACGGCTGGGACGCGTCGTCGCCCTGCGCGGGGTGGACCGCCCGGGACGTCGCGGGCCACGTCACCGGCGGGCAGCACCTGGTCCGGGCCCTGGCCTCCGGTGAGCCTGTGCCGGACGTGAGCCGCGACCCGTCCCGGTTCGTCCAGGAGGACGTCCTGATGAGCTGGCGGACGGCCCGCAAGGAATGCGCCGAGGCGCTGACCCAGGACGCCCTGGACGGCCTCATCCCCTTCGGCGCCCTGGGCCTCCTGCCGCTGGCCGACTACCTGGAGGCCTACATCCTGGAGCCGCTCGTCCACGCCTGGGACCTGGCACAGGCGACGGGCCAGCCGTCACGCCTCGACCCTGACCTCGTCCACCACGCCTTCGCCACCGCCCAGGTCGTCTCGGCCCCCCTCAGGGCCAAGGGCCACCTGGCCCCGCCCCTCACACCCCCGAGGGGCGCCACAGAACAAACCCGCCTACTTGCCTTCCTAGGCCGTGCAGTGGCCTAGCTACGAGAATTCTGCGAGGGTGCGTTCGGCCTCTTCGAGCCAGGCGCGGCGGGCGTTGAGGGCCTCTTCGGCTTCCTTGACGTCCTTTTCGCGGCCGGCGTCGCGGGCCTTGCCCAGGCGGCGTTCGAGCTGCTCGATGGAGCTGCGCAGCTGGGTGACCGTGGCCTCGGCGCGGGCGCGGGCCTCGGGGTTGGTGCGGCGCCACTCGTTCTCCTCAGCGGCCCGGACGGTCTCCTCGATCTTGCGGAGCCGGCCCTCCAGGCGGTCGCGCTGGTCGCGGGGCACCATCCCGGCGGCCTCCCAGCGCTCCTGGATCGCGCGCAGCGCCTGCCGGGCCGCCCGGACGTCCCTGACGGGCAACAGCCGCTCGGCCTCGGCCAGGATCTTCTCCTTCTCCTCGGCGTGCTCGCGGAACTCGGCGTCGCGCTCGGCGAACGCGGCGCTGCGGGCTTGGAAGAAGGTGTCCTGGGCGCCCTTGAAGCGGGCCCACAGGTCTTCCTCGGCGTCGCGGGAGGCGCGGCCCGCCGTCTTCCAGCGGCGCATCAGGTCGCGGTAGGCGGCGGCCGTCTCGCCCCAGTCGGTGGAGCCCGACATCGCCTCGGCCTCGGCGACCAGGCGCTCCTTCTCCCTGCGAGACTCCTCGCGCTGGTCGTCCAGGGTGGCGAAGTAGGCCTTGCGGCGCTTGGTGAAGGCGTTGCGGGCCGACGACAGCCGCTTCCACAGGGCGGTCTCGGTGGGCCGGTCGATGCGGTCGGCGGCCTTCCACTCCTCGACGAGCTGGCGCAGCCGCTCCCCGCCGTTCTTCCAGTGGGTCTCCTCGACCGCGATCCGCTCGGCCTCGGCGACGATCCGCTCCTTGACCTCGCGGGCCTCGTGGCGGTGCTGCTCGCGCTGGGCCTTGACCTCCTCGCGGCGGCGCCCGACCTGCTCGCTCAGGCCGTCCAGGCGGCGGCCGAGCGCGTCCAGGTCGCCGACGGCGTGCGCCTCGGACACCGCCTCGCGGAGCCGGTCGATGCTCTGCTGCGCCTGCGAGGGCTGCAGATCGGTGGTGCGGACGCGCTGTTCGAGCAGGCCGATCTCGGTGACGAGCGAGTCGTACTTGCGCTTGAAGTAGGCCAGGGCCTCTTCGGGCGCACCGGCCTGCCAGGAGCCGACGACCCGCTCGCCGTCGGACGTCTTGACATAGACGGTGCCGTCCTCGTCCACCCGGCCCCAGGGATCGGTCGCGCTGGACACCCTTGCCTCCTGAATCGCGGGTCCGGACGGGCGCACGCCCTCCGGACCCTCCACACCTTAGTATCCCGTTCGCCTATTTCCCGGCGATCGCGACGTCCTGGATCTCTACCTGCTTTTTGGGCTTGCCATCGCCTTTCGGGTCAGAGCCCTCGGCGGCGACCTTCTTCAGCACGTCCAGCCCCTTGGTTATCTTCCCGAACACGGTGTAGTCGGGCGGAAGCTGCGAGTCCTTGTACACCATGAAGAACTGGCTGCCGTTGGAGTCGGGCAGCTTGCTGTGCGCCATGGCGAGCGTGCCTTCGGTGTACATGGCGCCGTCGGTGTTCTCGTTGGCGAACTGGTAACCCGGCCCGCCCGTTCCCTTGCCGGTGGGGTCGCCGCATTGGAGAACGTTCAGGCCGCCGCTCGTGAGCCGGTGGCACGGGCTCTTGTCATAGAAATTCTTCTGCGCCAGGTGGGTGAAGGAGTTGACCGCGCAGGGCGCCTTCGCGCCGTACAGCTGCATCTCCACGTCGCCCTGGTTGGTCTTGACCGTCGCCTGCACCGTGCCCGTGCTCGCGGGCTTGGCTGGCGGCTTGCCGACGTCCTTGGACGCGGCCTCCTGCGAAGACTTGTAGTCGCACTTCGGCCCGGCGGCCGTGGACTCGTCGTCCCGGCTGACGACCACGAACACCGCGCCGCCGACGGCGATGACCGCCACCGCCGCGGCGGAGCTGATGATCTTGAGGCGGCGGGCCTTCGCCGCCTCCTGCGCCCGTCGCTGCTGCTGGCGCTCGTAGCGTTGCCGCGCGAGCTCCTTCTTGCGGTCCTTCCCCGCCACGTGCTGCCCCTCCGGTGTGATCAGTTGAACGTGCAGCGCATAGTAGCGGCACCCGCGAGTAAAAGCGCCTCCGCTTTCAGGGAGCGGTTTGCGGCCCGGCCTTTCGCGCGGGACGGGCGTCTCCCGGGCGCACTCGCGACACGGCGACGGTGCTATCTCGTTCGCGGAGGCAATGGCCGCGCCGGTACCCTCGGACACGCCCACCCGAGATGGTTCCAAGGAAGGACGACCGTGCTCGTCGCCGGGTTCCCCGCCGGATCATTCGCCGCGAACTGCTATGTCGTGGCGCCCGCAGCGGGTGAGGAGTGCGTCATCATCGATCCCGGCCAGGACGCCGAGGCGGGGATCGACGCCATTCTGCGCGAGCACCGGCTGAAGCCGGTCGCGGTGCTGCTGACGCACGGCCACATCGACCACGTCTGGTCGGTGGCCCCGGTCTGCGGCGCGAAGGACGTCCCCGCCTACATCCATCCCGACGACCGCGACCTGCTCACCGATCCGGCGAAGGGCCTCTCGCTCGGCGCGGGCCAGCAGCTGTTCGGCGGCCTGGAGCTGGCGGAGCCGGACGACGTGCGGGAACTGGGCGACGGGTCGGCGCTGGAGCTGGCCGGGCTGCGCTTCACCGTCGACCACGCGCCGGGCCATACGCCCGGGTCGGTGACGTTCCGGACCCCGAAGACGCAGGAGATCCCGGACGTGATGTTCACCGGCGACCTGCTGTTCGCCGGGTCCATCGGGCGCACCGACCTGCCGGGCGGATCGTACGAGGAGATCCTCGCGAGCCTGTCGCGGGTGTGCCTCACCATGCCCGACGAGACGGCCGTCCTTCCCGGCCACGGCGAGCAGACCACAATCGGCCGCGAACGCGCGACCAATCCGTTCTTGTCGGAACTGATTCCGGCGGACGGGCCCAACAAGGGATTCTGAGCCAGAGAGACCATGAGTTCGAGCTTCCGGGCCCCCAAGGGGGTCAGTGAATACGTTCCGCCGCGCGCGGACCTCTTCTACGCCGTCCGCGAGGCGTTCGCCGAGCAGGCGCGGCTGGCCGGTTACGGCTATATGGAACTGGCCGTTTTCGAGGACACCAATCTGTTCAAGCGCGGCGTCGGAGAGTCGACGGACGTGGTGTCCAAGGAGATGTACACGTTCGAGGACAGGGGCGGCCGGTCGCTGACGCTGCGTCCGGAGTTCACCGCGACGGTGCTGCGGGCCGTCCTGGAGAACAACCTGCACAAGGGCGCGCTGCCGGTGAAGGTGTGGACGTCCGGCCCCGCGTTCCGGGCGGAGAGGCCGCAGCAGGGCCGCTACCGGCAGTTCTACCAGCTCGACCTGGAGGCGATCGGCAGCGAGGACCCGCGGGTCGACGCCGAGACGATCGCGATCGCGTGGAACTGGTACCGCTCCCTCGGCCTGACGCGGGTGCGGCTGCTGCTGAACTCGCTCGGCTGCCGCGAGTGCCGTCCGGCCTACCGGGCGCTGCTGCAGGACTTCCTCCGCGGCCTCGACCTTGACGAGGACACCCGCGCCCGCGTCGAGATCAACCCGCTGCGGGTGCTGGACGACAAGCGCCCCCAGGTGCGGGCCCAGCTCGCGGACGCCCCGCTGATGGCCGACCACCTGTGCCCGGCCTGCAAGGCGCACCACGACCGGGTCCGGGAGCTGCTCGCCGACCTCGGCATCGCGTGGGAGGACACCCCGGCCCTCGTCCGCGGCCTCGACTACTACACCCGCACGACGTACGAGTTCGACCACCCGCTGCTGGGCGCGCAGTCCGGCATCGGCGGCGGCGGGCGCTACGACGGCCTGTCGGAGGACATCGGCGGCCCGCCACTGCCCGGCATCGGGTTCGCCGTCGGCCTGGATCGCACCCTCCTCGCGGTCGACGCCGAACGGCAGGAGGACGGGGCCGCCGCGCTCGCCGTCGCGCCGCGCTGCGAGGCGTTCGGGGTGCCGCTCGGCGAGGCCGCGGAACGCCGGCTGTTCACGCTGGTCGACGAACTGCGCCGGGCCGGGATCGCCGCCGACATGGCGTTCGGCGGGAAGCGGCTGAAGGGCGCCATGAAGGACGCCGACCGCTCCGGCGCCCGGTACGCCGTGATCCTCGGGGAGCGAGATATCGCGGACGGCGTCGCCCAGGTCAAGGATCTGGCCGAGGGCGAGCAGACCGCCGTCCCGCTCGCCGACATCATCACGACGTTGAAGGAAAGGCTCGCACCATGATCCGCTCGCACGAGGCGGGGACGCTCCGCAAGGAGCACGCCGGACAGCAGGTCACGCTGGCCGGCTGGGTCGGCCGCCGCCGCGACCACGGCGGCGTCACGTTCATCGACCTGCGCGACGCGTCCGGCACCGCGCAGGTCGTCTTCCGGGAGGAGGAGGTGGGTTCGGGCGGTGTAATGCATGGAGTGCACGACCTGCGCTCGGAGTTCTGCGTCAAGGTCGTCGGCGTGGTCCGCGTCCGCCCGGAGGGCAACGAGAACCCCGAGCTGCCGACCGGGGACGTGGAGGTCGCCGCCGCCGACATCGAGGTGCTGTCGGACGCGGCGCCGCTGCCGTTCCCCATCGAGGGCGACGTCAACGTCAACGAGGAGATCCGCCTCAAGTACCGGTACCTCGACCTGCGCCGCGACGCCGTCGCGCGGGCCATGAAGATCCGGTCCGAGGCGTCGTTCCTGACGCACGAGGTGATGCGCGAGCACGGCTTCGTCAACGTCGAGACCCCGACGCTGACCCGGTCGACGCCGGAGGGCGCCCGCGACTTCCTCGTCCCCGTCCGGCTGCAGCCCGGCCACTGGTACGCGCTGCCGCAGTCGCCGCAGCTGTTCAAGCAGCTGCTCATGGTCGGCGGGCTGGAGCGCTACTACCAGATCGCGCGCTGCTACCGCGACGAGGACTTCCGCGCCGACCGGCAGCCGGAGTTCACCCAGATCGACATCGAGATGTCGTTCTGCGACCAGGACGACGTCCTCACCGTCGGCGAGGACCTCGTCGCGCGGCTGTGGAAGGAGATCGCCGGGCACGAGATCCCCCGCCCGATCCCCCACATCACCTATGCAGACGCGATGTCCCGGTTCGGGTCCGACAAGCCCGACCTGCGGTTCGGCCTTGAGCTGACCGACATGACCGAGTACTTCGCCGGGACGTCGTTCCGCGTGTTCCAGGCCCCCTACATCGGCGCGGTCGTCATGCCGGGCGGCGCGGCCCAGACCCGCAAGGAGCTGGACGCCTGGCAGGACTGGGCCAAGGCCCGCGGCGCCCGCGGCCTCGCGTACGTGCTCGTCCAGGAGGACGGGACGCTCGGCGGGCCCGTCGCCAAGAACCTGTCCGACGCCGAGAAGTCGGGCCTGGCCGCGAAGGTCGGCGCCGACGCCGGCGACGCGGTCTTCTTCGGCGCGGGCAAGCGGCACGCGACGCAGGAGCTGCTCGGCGCGGCCCGGCTGGAGATCGGCCGCCGCCGCGACCTGATCGACGAGTCGGCCTGGAAGTTCGTGTGGATCGTCGACGCGCCGATCTTCGAGCCGGTGGAGGACGACAAGGGCGAGCAGATCGGCTGGACGTCCGTGCACCACCCGTTCACCGCGCCGAAGCCCGAGTACGCCGCGACGTTCCAGGACGACCCCGGCAGCGCGCTCGCGGACGCGTACGACCTCGTCCTGAACGGCACGGAGATCGGCGGCGGCTCGATCCGTATCCACCGCGCGGAGATGCAGCAGCGGGTGTTCGACGTGCTGGGCCTGTCGAAGGAGGAGGCCGAGTCGAAGTTCGGGTTCCTGCTGGAGGCGTTCAAGTTCGGGCCCCCGCCGCACGGCGGGATCGCGTTCGGCTGGGACCGCGTCGTCATGCTCCTCGCCCGCCAGGAGTCGATCCGCGACGTGATCGCGTTCCCGAAGGCGGCGTCCGGCTACGACCCGCTGACGGCCGCGCCGACGCCGATCACCCCGCAGCAGCGCGCCGAGGCGGGCGTCGACGTGAACCCCGAGGACGAACCGGCCGAGAGCTGAGCGGAAACGGGCCGACCGAAGACAGAAGCGGCGCCGCCCCTACCGGGTGGCGCCGCTGGTGGTCCGGTAGACGTCGTAGACCCCGTCGATGGACCGGACGGCCTTCAGCACGTGCCCGAGGTGCTTCGGGTCGCCCATCTCGAACGTGAACCGTGACACGGCGACCCGGTCGCGGGTCGTGGTGACCGACGCCGACAGGATGTTGACGTGCTGGTCCGACAGGACGCGCGTCACGTCCGACAGCAGCCGCGGCCGGTCGAGCGCCTCCACCTGGATCGCGACGAGGAAGACCGAGTCTTCGCCCGGGGACCATTTGACGTCGATCAGCCGGTCGGGCTGCGACTTCAGGCTCGCGACGTTGGAGCAGTCGGCGCGGTGCACGGACACGCCGTGCCCCCGCGTCACGAACCCGACGATGTCGTCGCCGGGCACGGGGGTACAGCAGCGCGACAGCCGGACCCACACATCCGGGTCGTCGGCGACGACGACGCCCGGGTCGCCGACGGGACGGCCCCGCTTGCGGCGGGTCGGCAGCGCGATCTCGGCGAGGTCCTCGTCGGCGCTCTCCACGCCGCCGAGGGCGTCCACGAGCTTCTGGACGACGTTCTGCGCCGACACCTGGCTCTCGCCGACGGCCGCGTACAGGGACGACACGTCCGGGTAGCGCATGTCGCGGGCGAGGGCGAGCAGCGCCTCCCCGGACATCATCCGCTGCAGCGGCATGTTCTGCTTGCGCATCGCGCGGGCGATGGCGTCCTTGCCGGACTCGATCGCGGTGTCGCGGCGCTCCTTGGAGAACCAGTGCTTGATCTTGTTGCGGGCGCGGGCGCTCTTGACGAAGCCGAGCCAGTCGCGGCTCGGGCCGGCGTCCTGCGACTTGGAGGTGAACACCTCGACGGTGTCGCCGTTGTCGAGGGTCGACTCGAGGGGCACGAGACGGCCGTTGACGCGGGCGCCGATACATCGGTGCCCGACCTCGGTGTGGATCGCGTACGCGAAGTCGACCGGCGTCGCGCCCTGCGGCAGCGCGATCACGTCGCCCTTCGGGGTGAACACGAACACCTCGGAGACCGACAGGTCGAATCGCAGCGACTCCAGGAACTCGGCCGGGTCGGCGGTCTCCTTCTGCCAGTCGAGGAGCTGGCGGAGCCACTGCATGTCACCGGCCTTGCGGCCGCCGACCGTCTCCTCCTTGTACTTCCAGTGCGCGGCGACGCCGTACTCGGCGCGGCGGTGCATGCCCCACGTCCGGATCTGCAGCTCGACGGGCTTGCCCTCCGGGCCGATCACCGTCGTGTGCAGCGACTGGTACATGTTGAACTTCGGCATCGCGATGTAGTCCTTGAACCGGCCGGGGACCGGGTTCCATCGCGCGTGGATCGAGCCGAGCGCGGCGTAGCAGTCGCGGACGCTGTCGACGAGGACCCGGATGCCGACCAGGTCGTAGATGTCATCGAAGGAGACGTCCCGCGCGATCATCTTCTGGTAGATCGAGTAGTAGTGCTTGGGCCGTCCGGTCACGGTGGCCTTGATCCGGGCCTCGCGCAGGTCGGTGGAGACGTTCTCGATCACTTCCTGCAGGTAGACGTCGCGGCGCGGGGCGCGCTCGGACACCAGCCGGGCGATCTCGTCGAACCGCTTCGGGTACATCGTGGCGAACGCGAGGTCCTCCAGCTCCCACTTCAGCGTGTTCATGCCGAGGCGGTGCGCGAGCGGCGCGAACACCTCGAGGGTCTCGCGGGCCTTCTTCTCCTGCTTGTGCCGCGGCATGTAGCGCAGCGTCCGCATGTTGTGCAGCCGGTCGCCGAGCTTGATCACCAGGACGCGGATGTCGCGGGACATCGCCACGACCATCTTGCGGACGGTCTCGGCCTCGGCGGCCTCCCCGTACTTGACCTTGTCGAGCTTGGTGACGCCGTCGACCAGCGCGCCGATCTCGTCGCCGAAGTCGGCGGTGAGCTGCTCCAGGGTGTACGGGGTGTCCTCGACGGTGTCGTGCAGCAGCGCCGCGCAGAGCGTCTCGGTGTTCATGCCGAGCTCGGCGAGGATGGTCGCGACGGCGAGCGGATGCGTGATGTACGGGTCGCCGCTCTTGCGCTTCTGGTTGCGATGGTAGTGCGCGGCCACGTCGTAGGCGCGCTCGATGAGCCGCAGGTCCGCCTTCGGGTGGGTGTTGCGGACCGTCTTGATCAGTGGTTCGAGTACCGGGTTCATAGCGGGGCCGCGCTGGGCGCCCAACCTGGCGAGCCTACGGCGCACCCGGGCGGCAGACGGTGGAATCGTGGCCGGCGTGGGCCTGGACGGATCTGCGGGCTCGGACGCGGCGGCGTCCGCTGGGGGGCCGGGGGCCTGAGGAGGCGGCGCTTCGGGGGGTGTGGACGCTCCGGGGG
>NZ_SMKT01000072.1 GCF_004348735.1 Actinomadura sp. KC06 | reverse complement strand
GGGGGAAGGAGGGCGGGACGCGCGGACACGACCAGGGAGCCGTTCCTGTCGGCGTAGACGGGAACGGCGAGGCGGAGCCACTGGTCGGCGGTGCGGGCGAGCAGCGTGACGGTCGCGTTGCTGGCGTCGCGGGCGTCCACTCCGGCGACCTGGACGGACTGAACCTGCATCTTGCCGGCGCCGTTCCAGCCGAATTGGGGGTCGGCGCCGTCGGGCAGGAACGTCCGCAATTGCGCCTCGCGGGCGGGGGCGGTCTTCTGGTCGTAGTTGAGATAGACGTTGGCGAACTGGAGGGCGAAGGCCCCGGCGGCGCTGCTGGGGAACCCGGTGCCCCTCGCGGGTTTGGGACCGGTGGCCGGGGCGGCCGGGTCGTCGTCGGCGGTGAAGCGCTCGAACGGGGCGCGGACGCCGTTGACGAGGATGACGAGGATGAGGGCCCAGAGCACGGCGCGTCCGGCCCACACCCACCAGCGTCCGCCGGATCCGCCCCAGCGGCCGCCGCGCGGGCCGTCGCCGCCGCGTCCGCGTCCGCCGCGCCGGCGGTCGGCCGGGTCGCCGGCGGGCAGGCCCCACGGGTCGGCGGACGAGGCGAGCGCCCGGCCGGGCGCCGCCGTCTCGTCGACGACGGTGGTGTCACGGCCGCGTCCCACGGCCGACCTGCGAGCCATCCTGCCTCCGCTCGCGCCTCGCCCCCGGTCGGCGCGGTCCTGTGTGCCTGGTCGTGTTGCCCGGTGGCCTTTCTGAACCCACCCGGGGCCCAGCGTAACCACGAGCGTCAATTGTTCCAGCGCATCGCAGCGAAGCACAGCCCCGGCACGCGGTTGTGGATAATGCAATCCACCTCAGCAGGAACGGGGAAGATTGCCAAACGGTGACGATCCCCTATCCAAGGCTCCGAACGGTGCGCAGGTCCAGGATCCGGACAAGCACCGCGAGTCGGGAGTTGCTTGGTTACCTGGTGACGTCCCCGACCGCAATTCGTTCCCAAAAGAACCCGGCAAAGTGTCTGTTTCGGGACGTCTATCGTCAAAACGCCCAGCTCATGCGACGCTCACACCGCACCGGCCTCATGGGCCTCAGGAGGAGTCGCAGGGCCCTGCTGTTGTCAAAATCACACAGGTCACGGCCCTGTTCAGATACGCACGGCGGCTGAACGCGCGACCGCCTCGCGCGCACCGGCTAGACGTTGAAGCGGAACTCCACGACGTCGCCGTCCTGCATGACGTAGTCCTTGCCCTCCATGCGGACCTTGCCCGCGGTGCGCGCGGCGGCCATGGACCCGGCGGCGGTGAGATCGTCGTACGAGACGATCTCCGCCTTGATGAAGCCGCGCTGGAAGTCGGTGTGGATGACGCCGGCCGCCTCCGGCGCGGTGGCGCCCTTGCGGATCGTCCAGGCCCGCGACTCCTTGGGGCCCGCCGTCAGGTACGTCTGCAGGCCGAGCGTGGCGAACCCGATCCGGACGAGCTGCGACAACCCCGACTCCTCCTGGCCCATGCCCTGCAGCAGTTCGAGCGCCTCGTCGTCCGGCAGCTCGATCAGCTCGGCCTCGATCTTGGCGTCCAGGAAGATCGCCTCGGCGGGGGCGACCAGGGAGCGCAGGCGCGCGCGCAGAGCCTCGTCGGTCAGCTCGCCCTCGTCGAGGTTGAAGACGTAGAGGAACGGCTTGGCGGTGAGCAGGTGCAGCTCGCGCAGCAGCGCCAGGTCGATGCCGGCGGCCGCGGCGCCCGCGAACAGCGTGACGCCGTCGTCCAGGAGCTTCTGCGCGGCGTTGACGGCGTCGACGACGGCGAGCTTCTCCTTGTCCTTCTTGGTGCGCGCCTCCTTGTCGAGGCGCGGCAGCGCCTTCTCGATCGTCTGGAGGTCGGCCAGGATCAGCTCGGTGTTGATCGTCTCGATGTCGCGGGACGGGGCGACGTCGCCGTCCACATGGGTGACGTCCGGGTCCTCGAACGCGCGGATGACCTGGCAGATCGCGTTGGTCTCCCGGATGTTGGCGAGGAACTTGTTGCCGAGCCCCTGCCCCTCGGACGCGCCCTTGACGATGCCGGCGATGTCCACGAACTCCATCGTCGCCGGGATGATCTTCTGCGAGCCGAAGATCTCCGCCAGCACGGCCAGGCGCGGGTCGGGCACGCCGACCACGCCGACGTTCGGCTCGATGGTCGCGAACGGGTAGTTGGCGGCCAGCGCGTCGTTCTTGGTCAGCGCGTTGAACAGGGTGGACTTGCCGACGTTGGGCAGCCCGGCGATTCCGATGGAGAGGCTCACGGCGGTCAAGTTTATGGGCGTCCGGCCACCCCTTGGGCTGCCCAGATGATCCGATGGGCCGCGGGTTGGTGAACAGTGGGCCAAATGTCCGGGGACGGCAGGAGTCACGGCGCGTCGTGGTCGTCGATCGCGGGCGCGCTGTCACGATGAGGTGATGGACCTCGCGCTGTTCGCCGGACTCCTCGTCGGCGCCGTGTTCGGCGTCGTCGCGGGGTACGCGCTCGCGACGGGCCGGCAGGGCGCGCTGATCGCGCGGGCGCGGGCGGCCGAGGAGAAGCTCGCCTACGCCGAGGAGCGGATGGCCGAGCACTTCGAGAGCCTGTCCGCGAAGGCGCTGGACGCGAGCAACCAGCGGTTCCTGGAGCTGGCGGACGCGCGGCTCAAGGCGGCGGGCGTCGAGGCGGCCGGTGAGCTGCAGCGGCGGCAGCAGGCCGTCGAGCACCTGGTCGCGCCGCTGAAGGAGACGCTCGCGAAGGTGGAGGAGCAGCTCCGCGAGGTCGAGACGGGCCGCCGCGAGTCGCACGCGATGCTGGCCAAGCAGGTCGACTTCGTCCGGCAGAGCTCCGACCAGCTGCGCCGCGAGACGCAGTCGCTCGTCCGGGCGCTGCAGCGGCCCGAGGCGCGCGGGCGGTGGGGCGAGCTCCAGCTCCGCCGCGTCGTGGAGCTGGCCGGGATGACGCACCACTGCGATTTCGACGAGCAGGCCACCGCCGTGACCGTCGACGGGACGGTTCGTCCCGACATGGTGGTGCGGCTGGTCGGCGGCAAGAGCATCGTGGTCGATTCCAAGGTCTCCCTGGCGGCGTACCTGCAGGCCGCCGAGAGCGGTGATGCGGTACGGCTGGACGCGCACGCCCGGCACCTGCGCGACCATGTCGACCGTCTGGCGGCGAAGTCGTACTGGCAGGCGTTCAGCCCGGCGCCGGAGTTCGTCGTCCTGTTCATTCCGGGCGAGGCGTTCCTGGCGCCCGCGCTCGACCGCGATCCCAGCCTGCTGGAGTACGCGATGCGGCGGCGCGTGCACATCGCCACGCCGACGACCCTCATCACCATGCTGCGGACGGCGTCCTACGCATGGCAGCAGGCCGCTCTCTCCAGGAATGCCCGCGCGGTCTTCGATCTCGGCAAGGAGCTGTACGAGCGCCTGGGGACGATGGGGCAGCACGTAGACGAACTGGGCCGCGCGCTGACCGGTGCCATCAAGTCCTACAACCGGACGATCGGAACGCTGGAAACGCGCGTGCTGGTCAGTGCGCGCAAGCTGAACGAGCTGGGCGTGGTCGACGACGACCTGGACGGCGCCCGTCCCGTCGAGGAGAGCCCGCGCGCGCTCTCCGCCGCGGAACTCACCGCACACGACGAACCGTTCGACGCCATGGAGCCCCCAGACGCTTGCGAGGACGCGGACATTAAGGACGACCACATGCCTGAAGAGGATTGGTCCCCGCCTGGATCGGCCGCGGAACCGATAGGTTTCGGCGGACGGGCCATCCCCGAGCAGACTGATCGGCGAAACACCCATGAGCGAAGCGGACCGGGGGGTACGGGAGGTCGTCCCACCCCCGGTGAGGGGTGGCGATGAGTTCATCGACGGTACGCGGCGCGCCGGGCGGCGCCTCGCCGGCCCTGGAGGGTCCAGTGGGACGTGAGCGCGGCGACTCCCCCGCACGGGCGCGCCCGGCGGCCTCGTCCGGCGGCCCGATCAGCCTCACCGGACGCGGCGGCATCGTCGTCATGTTCGCGGCCGGGGTGGTGTGCGGGCTTCTGTCGCGCTGGTTCGGCGTGCCGCTGCTCGCGGGCGGCGGCTTCGCGGTCGGCTGCGCCCTCGCCGCGTTCGCCACGCGTCCCGCCGATCTGCTCACGCTGGTCGTCAGCCCGCCGCTGGTGTTCTTCGCCGCGACGTTCACGGTCGTCTTCGCCACCGCGCTCGGCGACGGGTCGCTGCTGCGCGCCGTGACCGTCGGCGTCATCACCGCGCTCGCGTCCACCGCGCCGTGGCTGTTCTTCGGCACCGTGCTGGTGGTGGTCATCTGCCTGGCCCGCGGGCTCAGGACGAACGTCAGGGAGCTGCGCGACAAGCTCGCCGGGGTCAGGCTCTTCGAGAAGGAGGAGAACGAGAACCCCGTCCGGTGGGACGAGTCCCCCACCACGACCCAGGAACGCCGCCGCCTGCACCACGGCGAGGTGGACTAGAGCACCGGACCCGAACTCAGACGGGCGTGATGGGCAGGGGCTTGCGAAGGTCCTTCCGGAGTTCCTTCGGGAGCGAGAACCGCATGTGCTCCTCCACGGACTCGATCTCCTCCGCCTCGCCGAAGCCGCGCTCGTACAGCCAGGCCAGGACCTCCTGGACCAGCTCGTCCGGGACGGACGCGCCGCTGGTGACACCGACCGTGGCGACGCCGTCCAGCCAGGCCGGGTCGATGTGCTCGGCGTAGTCGACGAGATGGGCGTCGTCGGCGCCGTGCTCCTTGGCGACCTCGACCAGCCGGACGGAGTTGGACGAGTTCACCGAGCCGACCACGATGACGAGCTGGGCCTGCGCCGCCATCTCCTTCACCGCGACCTGCCGGTTCTGCGTGGCGTAGCAGATGTCGTCGGACGGCGGGTCCATCAGGTTGGGGAACCGCTCGCGCAGCTTCTCGACGGTGGCGACCGTCTCGTCCACCGACAGGGTCGTCTGCGACAGCCACGCGACCTTCTCCGGGTCGCGGACGGTGACGTTGGCGACGTCGTCGGGGCCGTCCACGAGATGGACGTGGTCGGGCGCCTCGCCGGTGGTGCCGATGACCTCCTCGTGGCCTTCGTGCCCGATCAGCAGGATGTCGTAGTCGTCGGCGGCGAACCGCACGGCCTCCTTGTGGACCTTGGTGACCAGCGGGCACGTGGCGTCGATGGTGCGCAGGCTCAGGCCCCTGGCCTCCTCGTGGACGGCGGGCGCGACGCCGTGCGCGGAGAACACCACGATGGAGCCCTCGGGGACCTCCTCGGTCTCGTCCACGAAGATCGCGCCCCGTTCCTCCAGCGTCTTGACGACGTGGACGTTGTGGACGATCTGCTTCCGGACGTAGATCGGGGCCCCGTACTTCTCCAGCGCGATCTCGACCGTCTCCACGGCGCGGTCGACGCCCGCGCAGTAACCACGCGGCTTGGCGAGCAGGACACGGCGCTTCGTGTTCGCGGTCATGCGTCTATCGTACGAGTGACGGCTTAGGGCCAGTACAGCGGCGGACGGGGTCCGCCGGGCGGGTGAACACCTCCCGGCGGCGGGACGAAGCCCTGGTGAAGCCCGCGTTGTGATCCACCGCACGCCGCTTTTGGACAGAAATCCATTAACCCGGGGTGACCACGATCGCACCCATGGGGCAGAGTGACATTCGACAAGCCAGTGCCGTACGACCCGATTCGGTGTTCACGTCGGCAGGGAAGAGGAAAGACGATGACGAGATCGCCGCGCCGCCTCAGACAGCAGGTGCAGGACACGGTGGGCGAACAGGTCCGCGACCTTCCGCTGCACGCCGTCCGGCTGGCCATGTTCGGCGTCGGGCGCGCGCTGCTGCTCGGCGACCGGGTGACCCGCGACTACAAGGAGATCACCGAGGGCGGCGGCGTGAAGCCGGTGCTCGGACGGCTGCGCGACGACGTCCAGACCACGGCCGGGAAGGTCGTCGGACGGGTGGCGGAGCGCGTCCGCGGCGAGGCGCCGGCCGGCGGCGAGGAGCGCGCGGACGAGCCCGTCCGCCGCACCCGCGTGGCCGAGCCTCCGGCCCGCCCGAAGCCCGCCGCCGCGGGGAACGCCGCGGGGAACGGTGCCGCCGCCAAGGCCGGCGAGGAGATCTCGATCGGCAAGCCGGGCGCAGGGACGCGGCACACGCCGAAGCACGCCCGCCCGGGGGCGCCGCCGAAGCCCGCGCGGCCCGGCGCGCTGGGCAGGCACCACAAGGCGGCGGAGAAGGAGGGGCCGGTCGCCGAGCCCGCGCCGGACCCGAAGCCGGCCGAGCCTAAGCCGGAGCCCGCGCCGCAGGCCAAGCCCGCGCCGAGCCCGAAGCCCGCCAAACCCGCACCGAGCCCGAAGGCCGCAAAGCCCGCCAAGGCGGCGAAGCCCGACACCGCCAAATCGGCGAAGCCCACCAAGAAGCCCGAGGACGAGGCGGCGTTCGAGCCGAAGCCGGAGACCAAGCCCGCCGCGCAGGCCGAGGCCCAGCGCATCGCGAAGGATCTGCCGGTCCCCGACTACGACAACGCCACGCTGCCTCAGCTCCGCGCGCGCTTGCGCGGCCTGACCGTCGACCAGGTGAAGCTGCTGCGCGAGTACGAGCGCAAGCACGCCGCCCGTGAGGACGTCATAGGCATGTACGAGCGCCGCATAGCCAAGCTCAACGGCACGGGCTGAGCACCAGCTAGGCACAGGCCGAGTCCACTGTTCGTCCGGGGCGGGTGGGGTGCACCGTAGGCTTCCGGCATGGCTATGGAGACCACGGCCGAATCCCCCGTCCCGGTGCGGACGGTCCTGCAGGCGGTGAGCGGCTGGATCGGCAGGCTCGGCCGGATCTGGGTCGAGGGTCAGATCACCGACCTCAACGCCCGCGGCGGGACGGTCTACATGACGCTCCGCGACCCCGTGGCGAACATGTCGGTGCGGGTGGTCGGGCCGCGCGCCGTGTTCGAGGCGGCGGGGCCCGCGGTGACGGACGGGGCGCGCGTCGTCGTCCACGCCAAGCCCGACTTCTGGATCAACCGCGGGACGTTCTCGCTCAGCGTCCTGGAGATCCGGCCGGTCGGCGTCGGCGAGCTGCTCGCCCGGCTGGAGCGGCTCAAGCGGGTGCTGGCCGCCGAGGGCCTGTTCCGGCCGGAGCGCAAGCGCCCGCTCCCGTTCCTGCCCGGCAAGATCGGGCTGATCTGCGGGCGCGACTCCGACGCCGAGCACGACGTCCTGCAGAACGCGCGGCGGCGGTGGCCGGCGGTGGCGTTCCGGGTGGAGAACACCGCGGTGCAGGGGCCGTACGCGGTCGGCGAGGTGATGGAGGCGCTGCGCGCGCTCGACGCCGATCCCGGCATCGATGTGATCATCATCGCGCGGGGCGGCGGCGCGATGGAGGACCTGCTGCCGTTCTCGGACGAGGCGCTCGTCCGCGCGGTCTCCGCGGCCCGCACGCCCGTGGTCAGCGCGATCGGGCACGAGCAGGACGCCCCGATCCTCGACCTGGTCGCGGACGTGCGCGCCTCGACCCCGACGGACGCGGCGAAGAAGGCCGTCCCGGACGTGCGGGAGCAGCTCCAGCTCGTCCGGCAGCTCCGCGACCGGGGGCGGCGCTGCCTGGCGGGCGGCGTGGAGCGGGAGCTGGCGTGGCTGCGGTCGATCAGGTCGCGGCCCGCGCTGGCCGACCCGGTGCGGGAGATCGAACGGCAGTCCGAGCAGGTCATGGCGCTGCGCGACCGGTCGCGGCGGTGCCTGTCCGGTGCGCTGGACCGGGCCGGGGACGAGCTGTCGCACACCCGTGCCCGGCTGCTGGCCCTCTCCCCCGCCGCGACGCTGGAGCGCGGGTACGCGATCGTCCAGCGGGAGGACGGGGCGGTGGTGCGGGAGTCGGCGGCGGTCAAGGACGGCGAGCGGCTTCAGGTCCGGCTGGCCGAAGGCCGCCTCGGCGTGACCGTTTCGGAGCGGGGAGAGTCCTAGGGTGGGGCAGATGGCGGACGAGAAGGGGACGGCCGAGAAGCCGTCGTACGAGCAGGCGCGCGACGAACTGGCGGACGTCGTCAAGCGGCTGGAGGCCGGCGGGCTGACGCTGGAGGAGTCGCTGGCCCTGTGGGAGCGGGGCGAGAAGCTCGCCGCGATCTGCGAGGAGTGGCTCGAAGGCGCCCGTGCCCGGCTGGCGGCCGCGCTGGACAGGCCCGAGAACGGCGAACCCGCCGCGCCCTTCTGAGATCGCCGCGCCCTTCTGAGGATCAGGGGCCGGTGGCGGGGGTCGCCGAGGGGGTCAGGCCGGCGCCGTTCTTGCTCTGCGGTTTGAGCGACGCGGCCAGGATCGTCAGCTCCTCGTAGGACGCCGTGCCGGTCACGACGAGGCTCACGCCGTCCGGGAGGGTCCGGGCGAGGGAGTTCGCCTTCTTGTCCTTGCGGTGGTACTTCGTCCAGACGACGCCGTTGATCTGCTGCGTCCCGACGACCTTGCTGCTGTTGGTCATGCGCGGGACGTACTCGGACGCCTTCTCGTTGCTCTGCTCCAGCGCCGCGTACTCGTCGTTGGGCGTCACGAACCCGAGATGCCAGGCGACGGGCTTCTTTCCGTCGGAGTCCATGCCGTGCAGCCGGGAGCTGGTCGGACGCCACCGCGCCGGCAGCCCTTCCGGCGAGTAGGAGGTGAACGGCGCCTCGTTGCGCATCGCCCACAGCTGCGAGCCGTAGTCGACGGTCGGCAGGAGCTCCTCGTTGCTGCGGGGCGTGATGGCGTAGATCGCCAGGACGACCAGCAGGCACGCGGCCATCGCCATCGTGAAGCCGCCGAGCCCCGTCGTCAGCCGCTTGTGGACGGCCGGGCTCACCTCGACCACGGGCCGCCCGCCCGGAGCCTTCTCGGCGGGGCTCTCGGCGGCGCTTCCGGAGGGGCTTTCGGCGGCGCTTCCGGCGCGGCTCTCGGATACGTCCTCTTCGGTCACCCCTCCAGGATCCCGCACGGTCAGCGCTGCCCCGTACCGGGGTTGGAGATGGTGCCGACGATGGCCATGATCTCGTCGGCGAGCCTGCGGGCGGCGTCCTCGTCGTCCATGAGGGAGATCTCCGACACCGCGCCCGCCATCGCGCCGGTCAGCACCACGACCAGGGCCTCGTCCACGCCCCCGTCGCCGGTGTGGAACAGCGCGGCGCTGCGGCGCGCCCACTTGCCGAGCCGCTGCCGCATGACGCGGTCGAAGCCGGGCGGGCCGTCGCCGGAGATGAACAGCCGGGAGACGTCGCGCTCCGCCAGGCAGCCGTCGAGGTAGGCGCGCGCCCCGGCGAGGAACTGGCGCATCGGGTCGGTCTCGCCCGCCTCGCGGACGGCGTTGATCGCCTTGCGGGTGCGTTCCTGCTGCCCGACCTGGAACTCCTCGAACAGCGTCAGGTACAGGTCGGCCTTGCCGCTGAAGTGGTGGTACAGGCTGCCGACGCTCGCGCCGGCCTTGGCGACGATGTCGGTCACCGCGGCCTGGGCGAAGCCCGACTCGCAGAAGACGTCCCGTGCGGCGGCCAGCAGGGCGCCGCGGGTCGCGGCCCCGCGGTCGGACGTGCGCGCGGGGGCGCCGGCGGTCCCCGTCTCGCCGTTCGGGGTCACCTCGCCGGACGGGACGTCGATGTGGCTGCTCATGTCGCCTGAGATTACGCCCTCTCCCAAGGGGAAACGATCCCTTGCCAGTGCGACCGCGGAATCCGGCACCCCGCCGGAGGCGCCGCGCCGGACGCGCCGCCGTGCCGGTACGCGCGCCGGTACGACCCGTGACCCCGGCTGGTCTGGTCCAATTTGTGGCCGGGCGTCCGGTCCACGGAGAATCCGGGTCAAACACCGACGCCGGGCCGACACCGACCGCCGGGTCGCCACCGACCGAAGGGCTGGGCCGCCATGTCCGATGAGACCGCCGTTTCCTCTCCGCTCACGACCGAGCCCGAGGCCCCGGACCGCAACCTGGCGATGGAACTGGTCCGGGTGACCGAGGCCGCCGCGATGGCCGCCGCCCGCTGGGTCGGCCGCGGCGACAAGAACGGCGCCGACGGGGCCGCCGTGAACGCCATGCGCCAGCTGATCAACACCGTGTCCATGCAGGGCGTCGTGGTGATCGGCGAGGGCGAGAAGGACAACGCGCCGATGCTGTTCAACGGCGAGGAGGTCGGGGACGGCTCCGGCGCCGAGTGCGACGTCGCGGTCGACCCTGTGGACGGGACGCGGCTGACCGCGCTCGGCATGAACAACGCGATCGCGGTGCTGTCGGTGGCGCCGCGCGGGTCGATGTTCGACCCGTCCGCCGTGTTCTACATGGAGAAGCTGGTGACCGGCCCGGAGGCGGCGGACGCCGTCGACATCGAGCGTCCGATCGCCGACAACATCCGCGCGGTCGCCCGCGCGAAGGGCTCGTCGCCGCAGGACGTGACCGTCTGCATCCTGGACCGTCCGCGGCACGAGGGCATCGTCAAGGAGGTCCGCGAGGCCGGGGCGCGGATCAAGTTCATCCTGGACGGCGACGTGGCCGGCGCGATCATGGCGTCCCGTCCGGGGACGGGCGTCGACGTGCTGCTCGGCATCGGCGGCACCCCGGAGGGCATCATCGCGGCGTGCGCGATCAAGGCGCTGGGCGGCGTGATCCAGGGGCGGCTGTGGCCGCAGGACGACGAGGAGCGGCAGCGGGCGGCGGACGCCGGGCACGAGCCGGGCAAGGTGCTGACGACCGACGACCTGGTGACCTCGGACGACGTGTTCTTCGCCGCGACCGGCATCACGGACGGCGAACTCGTCGACGGCGTCCGCTACAGCAAGGGCACGGCCGTGACGCATTCGCTGGTCATGCGCTCCCGCAGCGGGACGATCCGGACGATCGACAGCGAGCACCAGCTCAGCAAGCTCCGCGCCTACAGCGCCATCAACTTCGACACGGCGGTGTAGCGGGCCCGCGGGCGGATCGGGCTCAGCCGCCGCGGGTGAAGCGGTCGCGGACGCGTGCGCGCAGGGTGCGCTTCGGCGCCCGGACGCGGACCGAGCCGAAGATCATCGTGCCGCCGACCTCGATCGTGGGGCCGTCGGCGACGGGACGGGCGCGGAGGTCGCGGGTGCTGAGGATGGTGCGTCCGGTGACGTCCACGCGGACGCCGTCGGGGACGAGCAGCCGGATCCGGCCGCCGAGGACCATCGAGTCGACCACGATGTGGCGGCGCTGCAGGACGGCCTCGCGCAGGTCCAGCTCGACCGTGCCGAACAGGGCGAGCAGCGGGAGCTTCACGGGGACGACCCAGCGCCCGTCCCGGCGGGTGCGGCCGAAGAAGACCGTGACGGGACGGTCGTCCACGAGGATGGGCTGGGCCTCCTCGGGGCTGAGGTCGACAGTGAGGCCGGTGAGCTCGCCCAGCGTGCGGGCGGCGTAGGCGCGGGCGGTGCGGTCGGCGTGCTCGTCGGCGGTGAGCCGGCCGTCCGCGAAGGCCTCGCCGAGGACGGCGGCGACCCGTTCCCGGTCGGCGTCGGACGCGCGCAGGTCGCGGACGCGCGTAGCCTTCGCGTCGGCGGGGCGCGGCCGGGCATCTCGCTGGGGGACGTCCACACCATGAGGTTAGCCGCAGGCGGCCGATCCGCCCCACGGAAAACCAGTGGGGTTATGTCCGATTATTTCCCTAGTGTGAGAGGCATGACCGTGCAACGTGCGCAGCTCGCGGCTGCCCGGGAGAGCTCCGCCACGGCGGCGATCAGCCTTCGCGGCGTGGTGAAGCGCTTCGGCGACTTCACCGCCGTGGACGGGCTCGACCTGGAGGTCCCCGCGGGCATCTGCATGGGACTGCTGGGGCCGAACGGCGCCGGCAAGTCGACCACCATGAAGATGCTGACCGCGCAGGCGATCGCCACCGAGGGCAGCATCCGCGTGCTGGGCTTCAGCGTCCCGCGGGAGTCCAAGCGCGCGCGGGCCGCGATGGGCGTCGTCCCGCAGCAGGACAACCTCGACGAGGAGCTGACCGCCCGCGAGAACCTGGAGGTGTTCGCGCACCTGTACCGGGTGCCGCGCCGGGCGCGCAGGCAGGCGGTGGACGACGCGCTGGCGCTCGCGCACCTGACCGAGCGGCAGCTCACCAAGGTGGACGACCTGTCCGGCGGCATGCGGCGGCGGCTGCTGATCGCCCGCGGGCTGGTGCACCGGCCCGCGCTCGTCCTGCTGGACGAGCCGACCGTCGGCCTGGACCCGCAGGTGCGCGCGGAACTGTGGGGGCTGATCGACGGGCTGCGCGCCGGGGGCACGACCGTGCTGATGTCGACGCACTACATCGAGGAGGCCGAGCGGCTGGCGGACGAGTGCGCGCTGATGTCGCACGGCCGCGTCATCGCCCGCGGCTCCCCGTCGGACCTGGTGGCCGAGTACGCGGGCGACCGGGTCATCGAGCACTACGGGCCGCCCGACCGGCTGATGGAGGTGGAGCGGCTGGCGAAGGCGGCCGGGCTGCCCACGCGCCGCACCGGCCCTTCGGTGTCGGTGCTGAAGGCCGAGACGATCGCGCCGTCCCTGGAGGACGAGCTGGGCCCGGACGGCGTCCGCCGCGCCGCCAACCTCGAGGACGTGTTCGTGATCCTGACCGGGGAGCGTGTGGAATGAGCGAAGCGAGCCGGGGGGCGCGGGGGGTCGTTCCCCCCGCAGGGAGGCAGGAATGAGCGTGGAGGCCCGCGTGGAGCGGGCGCCGCGGTTGCGGCGGTTCGAGTTCGCGCCGGTGCGGGGCATCTGGCGGCACGAGCTGGCCCTGTACAAGCGGTACTGGAAGTCGCAGTCGTTCGCCTCGATGGTGGAGCCGACGTTCTTCCTGCTCGCCTTCGGCTACGGGTTCGGATCGATGGTCGCGGTGATCGGGAACTACCGGTACCTGGACTTCGTCGCGACGGGCGTCGTCGGCACGGCAGCGCTGTTCACGTCCGTGTTCCCGGGGATGTTCAACGGCTACATCAGGCGCGTGTTCCAGCACACCTACGACGGGATGCTCGCCGCGCCGGTGGACGTCCACGAGCTGGTGACGGCCGAGGCCCTGTGGATCGCGGCGAAGTCGTCGGTGTACTCGTGCACGCCGATCGTCGTGGGGATGTTCTTCGGCCTCGACCCCGCGTTCGGGATGCTGCTGGTGCCGTTCGTGACGTTCTTCACCGCGCTCGGCTTCGGCCTGTTCGGGATGTGGACGTCCTCGGTGGTCCCGTCGATCAACTCGTTCGACTACGTGATCACCGGTGTGGTGACGCCGCTGTTCCTGATCGCCGGGACGTTCTTCCCGATCGATTCGCTGCCGGGCTGGGCGCAGAACGTCTCGTACCTCAACCCGCTCTACCACTGCGTGGAGCTGGTCCGGGACGCGGTCTTCGGCCTGGACCCGCTGGCCGATCTGGGGCATCTGGGCGCCCTGATGGTGTTCGCGGCGCTGATGTGGCTCATCGCGGTCCGCGGGATGCGCAAGCGCCTCATCGACTGACCGTCCTCCAGCCCCCGCCCGCGAGGTACGCTGACGCGAATCTTCTTCACATTGCGTGCCGCAGAGAGGTGGGCCGCGTGGGTCAGGGCAGCGCCGGAATCACCGCGCGTGACCGCCGTGCTCGGTTCTCCGCCTACGCGGCGTTCGCCGTCCAGGGGCTCTGCTTCGCGTCCCTGGTGACGCAGGTCCCGCAGATGCAGAAGGCCCACCATCTCAGCGACGCCACCCTGTCGCTGGTGCTGCTGATGGTGCCGCTGATCGCCGGGGTGGGCAGCGTCGCGTCCGGCGCCCTGTTCCAGCGGCTCGGCAGCGGGCCGGTGCTGCGCGTCTCCCAGCCCGCGGTCGCCGTCACGATCGCCCTGATCGGCCTCACCGGGGACAATGACATCGCGCTGTACGTCGCCGTCGCGGCGTTCGGCCTGTTCGTCGGCGCGGTGGACGCCTCGATGAACGCCCAGGCCATCGCGGTCGAACGCCGCTACGGCGTCAGCCTGATCACCGGCTTCTACGCGGTGTGGAGCGTCGCCGGGATCCTCGGCGGGCTCTGGGCGTCCCTCACCAACAAGATCGACCTGTCGCTGTTCACGGGGTTCGCGATCGCCGCCGCCATCGGGATCGCCGTGTCGCTCGCCACCGGGCACCGGCTCTACGCCCGCGCCGAAGAAGGCGACGGGCCCACCCCCGAGGAGCTCAAGGCCGCCGGACGGAGCGTCCCGTGGCGGCCGATCCTCATCGTCGGCGCCGCGATGGCCGTCGCCTACCTCGCCGACTCCGCGATCTCCAGCTACGGCGCGAAGTACCTGGACGACGAGCTGTCCGGCAGCGACTGGATCGCGCCGCTCGGATACGTCGCGTACCAGATCGCCATGGTGGTCAGCCGTGCCGTCGCGGACCTCGCCGTCCGCCGCTCCGGGCCCGTGCGGGTCGTGCGGCTCGGCGGCGCCGTCGGGATCGTGGGCATGGCCGGCGTGGTCGCGGCGCCGAACGCGGCCGTCGCCATCGCCGCGTTCGCGGTCGCCGGGCTCGGCCTGGCGGTGATCGCCCCGGTCTCGTTCTCCGCGGCCGGACGCGTCGACCCGACCGGCCTCGGCGTGGCGGTGGCCCGCGTGAACATCTTCAACTACGTCGGGTTCGTCCTGGGAGCGGCCGTCGTCGGCGCCATCGCCCCGCTCAGCGATGACCACGGCCTGCGCCTGGCGTTCATCGTCCCCACGGCGCTCATCCTGGTCGTGTTCGTCACCGCGAAGGGGTTCGATCCCGTCCCGGTCAAAGGCGCCCGGCCGGACTCCCCCACGATGGAACGGCCCGTCGCCTGACGCGCGCGGCGGCCACGTCCCGCAACGTTCAAGCCCCCGCCCGTACGAGGACAGGGGCCTGGACGACGACGGTCAGGCGTCTTCGAGCGCGACGACGGCGCGTTCGCCTTCGGCCAGGGCCTGCTCCGGGGTCAGGTCCTGCAGCGCACGGCTCAGGGCCACCTCGGCGGCGTCGGCCGCGGCCCGGAGGGTCACGGCGTGCTCCTGCGCCCTTTCGAGGTCGCCCAGGCCGACACAGTCGAAGGCCACCTGCGCGTCGTGGCCCGCCATCTTCAGCTGCCGCGCGGCCTCTTCGAGACTCATGAACAACTCCTACCTCGGGGATGCTTGTTCTACCCTTCGGCAACGTCCATAACCGCTTGGCCCAGCAGTTGGGCGGCTTTGACCAGGCGGGGCTCGGTAAGGCCCGCGTAGCCGAGGACGAGGGCGGGTGTGGCGTGGCCCGCGCGTCCCGGCGACCACATGGGACGGGCGCCCGCGACGGCCACACCGGACCGCGCGGCGCGGGCCACGACCGCGTCCTCGTCGCTCCCCCGGGGAAGTTCCACGTAGAGGTGGATGCCCGCTGAGACGCCGCGAACCACGGCGCCGGGCATCCGGGAGTTCAGCGCCCCGGCCAGCGCGTCCCGCCGGGCCCGGTAGCGCCGCCGCATCGTGCGCAGGTGCCGGTCGTATCCGCCGCTCCTGATCAGCTCGGCGAGGGCGTACTGCTCCAGGACGGGCGCGCCGAGGTCGGTCGTGCCGCGGTGGTCGCGGAGCCGCTTGGCGAGTGCCGGGGACGCGACGGCCCAGCCGAGGCGGAGCGCCGGCGCGAGGGACTTGCTCACCGAGCCGAGCAGCACGACCCGGTCGGGGTCGACGCCCTGGAGGCAGCCGACGGGCTCGCGGTCGTAGCGGAACTCGGCGTCGTAGTCGTCCTCCAGGATCAGGCCGTCGACGTCCCGCGCCCAGGCGATCAGGTCGGCGCGCCGGGACGGGGACAGCACGACGCCGGTCGGGTACTGGTGCGCGGGCGTGACGAGGACGGCCCGCGCCCCGGTGCGGGCGAGCGCGGCGACGTCCAGCCCGTCGGCGTCGACGGGGACGCGGATCACCCGCAGGCCGGACGCGTCCAGCATCGGCAGCTGCCGGTCGCTGGTCGGGTCCTCGACGGCGAGCAGCGTGTGCCCGCTCGCCCGCAGCAGCCGCAGCAGCGCGGACAGGCCCTGCGCCACCCCGTTCATGATCACGACGCGGCGGGGGTCGGCGTGCGCGGCGCGGACCCGGCCGAGGTAGCCGGCCAGCTCGGCGCGCAGCGCCGGGACGCCGCCGGGATCGGGGTAGGTGAGCGCGTCGTGCGGCAGCGTGCGCAGCGCGGCGCGGGCCGCCGAGATCCAGCGCTCGCGCGGGAACGCCGACAGGTCCGGCTTGCCCGGCCACAGGTCGTAGGCGGGCGGGGGCGCGGGGTCCGGCCGCTGCTCCCGGGACGGGCCGGGCACGCCGTTCGACGAGGCCGGGGACGCCTCGTCGGGACGGGCCAGCGGCGCGATGCGGGTGCCGTCGCCGCGCCGGGCGACCAGGAACCCCTCGGCGGTCAGCTGCTCGTAGGCGGCGACGACGACGCCGCGGGAGACGTCCAGATCGCGCGCCAGGTCGCGGCTCGACGGCAGCCTCGTCCCGGCGGTGAGCCGGCCCGTGCGCACGGCGGTGCGGAAACCTGCGGCGATCTGCGCGGCGAGCCGGCCTGCTGACCGGTCGAGCGGGAGATGAAGGTCGGTCACATGACTCTCAGCGTCAAGAGGGAGTGCGAACGTCACGGACCGCGCAATGGTCCATGCTTTGACTCGGCCATTGGCTCTGTCCGATGGACCAAGCGGGATTCTAGCGTTCCATCCATGAACACTTCTCACAGGCGGGGCATGGCCGGGGCCGGATCGGCGATGTTCCTCGTCGGGACGCTGACCGCCGTGTCCGCGACGATCGCCGACTATCCGGTGTTCGGCGGCCAGGCCGCGCGGTACACGGTCGCCGCGCTGGTGCTGCTGGCCGTGGTCCGGTTCGCCGGCGGCCCTGCGCGGCGCCCGTCCCCGCGGGACTGGCTGCTGCTGGCGGCCCTGGCCGGGACGGGCCTGGTGGCGTTCAACGTCTGCATCGTCGCGGCCACCCAGGACACGAGCCCCGCCACGATCGGCACGGTGATCGCGACGGTGCCGATCGTGCTGGCGCTGATCGGCCCGCTGCTGGACGGACGCCGTCCCGCCCCGGCGCTCGTGCTGGCGGCGTGCGTGGTCGCCGCCGGGGCCGCGCTCGCCAACGGGCTGGGCGGCGGCAGCCTCCGCGGGCTGCTGCTGTCGCTCGGCGCGCTCGCCGGAGAGGTGTGCTTCTCGCTGCTGGCCGTCCCACTGCTGCCCCGGCTGGGCCCGCTGCGGGTCTCGGCCTACTCCGCCGCACTGGCCGCGCCGATGCTGCTGGCCGTCGGCCTCGCCGTGGACGGCACGGCGGTCCTCCGCACCCCCACGGCCGGTGAGCTGGCGGGCTTCACCTACCTGTCCGTGGTCGTCACCACGATCGCGTTCCTGCTCTGGTACAGCGCCATCGGACGGCTCGGCGCCGACCGGGCCGGGCTGTTCGCGGGCCTGATCCCGGTCAGCGCGGTGCTCACGACGGTGGCGCTCGGCATCGACCGTCCCGGCGCGGCCGACCTCACGGGCGCCGCGCTGGTCGCCGTGGGCGTCGTCCTCGGCCTGCGCGCCCGTGTCGCCCCCCGTGAACCGGCGCTTTCCGAGGAGCCCGTCGCCCCACGTGAACCGGCGCTTCCCCAGCCCGTAACCTGTGATTCCGTAGACACCGCCCCCATCGGAATCGCGCGAGGATCTGCCTGAGATGCCTGAGTTCTCCTTCACCGACCTGCTGCCGCTCGGCCCGGACGAGACCGACTACCGGCTCCTGACCTCCGGCGGGGTCTCCACGTTCGAGGCCAATGGACGGACGTTCCTCCAGGTCGAGCCGGAGGCTCTGCGGCTGCTCACCGAGACCGCGATGCGCGACATCTCGCACCTGCTGCGTCCCGCGCACCTGGCGCAGCTCCGCCGGATCCTGGACGACCCCGAGGCGTCCCCCAACGACCGGTTCGTGGCGCTGGACCTGCTGAAGAACGCGGGCATCTCGTCCGGCGGCGTCCTGCCCATGTGCCAGGACACCGGGACCGCGATCGTGATGGGCAAGCGCGGCCAGCACGTCCTGACGGACGGGAACGACGAGGAGCACATCTCGCGCGGCGTGTACGACGCGTACACGAAGCTGAACCTGCGCTACTCGCAGATGGCCCCGGTGACGATGTGGGACGAGAAGAACACCGGCAGCAACCTGCCCGCGCAGATCGAGCTGTACGCGTCCCCCGGCGAGGCGTACAAGTTCCTGTTCATGGCCAAGGGCGGCGGCAGCGCGAACAAGTCGTTCCTCTACCAGGAGACGAAGGCCGTCCTGAACCCGAAGCGGATGATGTCGTTCCTGGAGGAGAAGATCCGCTCGCTCGGCACGGCCGCGTGCCCGCCGTACCACCTGGCGATCGTGGTCGGCGGGACGTCCGCCGAGTACGCGCTGAAGACCGCCAAGTACGCGTCCGCCCACTACCTGGACGCGATGCCCACGGAGGGCTCGCCGCTCGGGCACGGGTTCCGCGATCTTGAGCTGGAGCTCCAGGTGTTCGAGCTGACGCAGAAGCTCGGCATCGGCGCGCAGTTCGGCGGCAAGTACTTCTGCCACGACGTCCGCGTGATCCGGCTGCCGCGGCACGGCGCGTCCTGCCCGGTGGCGATCGCGGTGTCGTGCAGCGCCGACCGGCAGGCGCTCGCGAAGATCACGGCGGAGGGCGTGTTCCTGGAGCGGCTGGAGACCGACCCGGCCCAGTACCTGCCCGAGACGACCGACGAGCACCTCGACGAGAACGTCGTCCAGATCGATCTGAACCGTCCGATGGCGGAGATCCGGGCCGAGCTGACCAAGTACCCGGTGAAGACGCGGCTGTCGCTGACCGGCCCGCTGGTCGTGGCGCGCGACATCGCCCACGCCAAGATCAAGGAGCGGCTGGACGCGGGCGAGCCCATGCCGCAGTACCTGCGCGACCACGCCGTCTACTACGCGGGCCCGGCCAAGACGCCGGAGGGCTACGCGTCCGGCTCGTTCGGTCCCACCACGGCCGGGCGCATGGACTCCTACGTCGAGCAGTTCCAGGCCGCCGGCGGCTCGCTCGTCATGCTGGCGAAGGGCAACCGCTCAAAGCAGGTCACCGACGCCTGCAAGGAGCACGGCGGCTTCTACCTCGGCTCGATCGGCGGCCCCGCCGCCCGCCTCGCCCAGGACTGCATCAAGAAGGTGGACGTCCTGGAGTACCCGGAACTCGGCATGGAGGCCGTCTGGAAGATCGAGGTCGAGGACTTCCCGGCGTTCATCGTCGTGGACGACAAGGGCGAGGACTTCTTCGCCGATACCACAGGCCCCGTCCTGACCATAGGCAGACGCTGACAAACGCTGGCGCCTGCCTGCCGGTTTCTTGGGGATTCTTGCCAGTAGGTCACATTGTTGGCCAAAAACCGGCCTGGTCCCGAGGTCTCCCCGATGACCGCCTGGCCACTCCGGTATCTTTTCCGCCATGTCACGGTCAGAGCGCCTCGTTCTAGCGGCGCGCTACCGGTTGGTCGCGGAAATAGGTCAGGGCGCCAACGGCACCGTGTGGAGAGGGCATGACGAACTCCTCGATCGCGCCGTGGCGATCAAGGAGCTCCGGCTCCCCGAGGACCTCACCGAGGACGACCGGGTGGTCTTCTACCGCCGCACCCTCCGGGAGGCGCGCGCGCCCGCGCAGCTGCGCACGCACTCCATCGTCGAGGTGTACGACGTGGTCATCGAGCAGGGCCGCCCCTGGATCGTGATGGAGATGATCGAGGCGCCCAGCCTCGAACAGCTCATCGAGCGCTCGGGCCCGCTGCCGCCCGAGCGGGTCGCGCACATCGGCCGCGCCCTGCTGGACGCGCTCAACACCGCGCACAAGGCCGGGATCGTCCACCGCGACCTCAAGCCCAGCAACGTGCTGCTGGACGGCGACCGCGTCGTCCTCACCGACTTCGGGCTCGCGTTCTCGTCCGGGTCGGCCAGCCTGACGAAGACGGGCCACTTCATGGGCTCGCCCGCCTACGTGGCGCCCGAGGTGGCCGCCGGCGAGAAGGCGACGCCCCGCTCCGACCTGTGGTCGCTCGGCGCGACGCTGTACGCCGCGCTGGAGGGCCGTCCGCCGTTCGAGCGCGAGAACGTGATGGCGACGCTGAGCGCGCTCGCCAACGAGTCCACCCCCGCCCCGCAGAACGCGGGCGGGCTCACCCCGGTGATCGTCGGGCTGCTGGAGAAGAACCCGACCCGCCGGCTCAGCCACGCCCGCGCGGTCGACCGGCTCGACCGCGCCGTCGCCGGGCCCCGGTCCGGACGCCGCGGCCACACGCCCCGTTACCGGCTGATGGTCGTGATCGGGCTCGTCGGCGCGACCGTCGCCTCCTGCGGGATCGGCGCCACCGCGCTCATCGTCGGGATGATGCGGGAGAGCCCTGGGGCGTCCCCGACGGGGGAGGCGTCCAGCCCGGCGGGCGGCGCGCAGGGCGTTCCGCCCGGCGTCGAGACCAGCACTCTGGTCGTCCGCGCCCGCAACGCCGTGTGCAAGGTCTTCGTGTCGGTCCCGGGCGGCGCCGTGCTCAGCGACGAGACCCTGCGGGAGGGCGAGGCCCGCCGGTATGACCAGCCGCGCCTCAACGCGGTGATCTACGACGCGTCCGCCTGCGACGTCTGGGTGAACGGCCTGCGCAAGCCCCTCGGCTCCCCCGGCGAGCGGAAGAACTACTCGCTCACCAAGGAGTGACGCGCCCCACCCCGGGGAATGCGGGAGCCACGTGCCCGGCTGCCATGAGTGGCGGCCACGGACGCGAAGGGGAGGCCTGGATGGGCGAGCAGGAGTTCCGCGTCGAGCACGACTCGATGGGCGAGGTCCGCGTGCCGCCGGCGGCGAAGTGGCGGGCGCAGACGCAGCGCGCGGTGGAGAACTTCCCGATCTCGGGACGGCCGCTGGAGGCGTCGCACATCGCCGCGCTCGGCCAGATCAAGGCCGCCGCGGCGACGGTGAACGCCGAGCTCGGGGTGCTGGACGACGACGTCGCCCGCGCGATCGCCGCCGCCGCCCGCGAGGTCGCCGACGGCAGGTGGGACGACCAGTTCCCCATCGACGTGTTCCAGACGGGGTCCGGGACGTCCTCGAACATGAACGCCAACGAGGTGGTGGCGACGCTGGCGCAGGAGCGGCTCGGTCGTCCCGTCCATCCGAACGACCATGTGAACGCGTCCCAGTCGTCGAACGACGTGTTCCCTTCGTCCATCCACATCGCGGCCACCGGCGCCGTCGTGAACGACCTGATCCCCGCGCTGCGCCATCTGGAGGCCGCCCTCGCGCGGAAGGCGGACGAGTTCCGGACCGTGGTCAAGTCGGGCCGCACCCACCTGATGGACGCGACGCCCGTGACGCTCGGCCAGGAGTTCGGCGGGTACGCGGCGCAGGTCGGGCACGGTGTGGAGCGGCTGGAGGCCGTCCTGCCGCGCCTGGCCGAGCTGCCGCTGGGCGGGACCGCGGTCGGCACCGGCATCAACACCCCGGACGGCTTCGGCGGCCGCGTCATCGCGGAGATCGCGCGGGCCACGGGCCTGCCGCTGACGGAGGCCCGCGACCACTTCGAGGCGCAGGGCGCGCGGGACGGCCTGGTCGAGGCGAGCGGCGCGCTCCGCACGGTCGCGGTGAGCCTCACCAAGATCGTCAACGATCTGCGCTGGATGGGCTCGGGCCCGCGCGCCGGGCTCGCCGAGATCCGGCTGCCCGACCTGCAGCCCGGCTCGTCGATCATGCCGGGGAAGGTGAACCCGGTGATCCCGGAGGCGGTCGCGCAGGTCGCCGCGCAGGTCATCGGGAACGACGCGGCGGTCGCGTTCGGCGGCGCGTCCGGCAGCTTCGAGCTCAACGTGATGCTGCCGATGCTGGCCCGCAACGTCCTGGAGTCGATCACCCTGCTCGCGAACGCGTCGCGGCTGCTCGCCGACCGCTGCGTGGACGGCATCGAGGCCGACGTCGAGAGAATGCGCGAGTACGCCGAGTCGTCGCCGTCGATCGTGACGCCGCTCAACCGGTACATCGGCTACGAGGAGGCGGCGAAGGTCGCCAAACAAGCACTGAGCGAACGCAGGACCATCCGCGAGGTCGTCCTGGAACGCGGCTACGTGGACGACGGGAAGCTGACCGTCGAGCAGCTCGACGCGGCGCTGGACGTGCTCGGAATGACGGGCTCGTCCAAGGGCGCGTCCCGGAGGTCCTCGTGACCGCCTGGGACGCGCTCGGGACGGGTCAGTACCAGCCGACCGACTGGGAGTGCGACCACGCGCCGCACGGGGTGTTGTAGCGGCCCTTGATGTAGCCGAGGCCCCACTTGATCTGCGTGGTGGCGTTGTTCTGCCAGTCGGGCCCGGCGCTGGCCATCTTGGAACCCGGATTGGCCTGCGGGATGCCGTACGCCTCGGACGAGGGGTTGTCCGCGTGCACGTTCCAGTGGCTTTCCTTGTTCCACAGCTTCACCAGGCAGCCGAACTGGCCGTCGCCGGTGAACCCGTACTTCGGCATCAGCCTCTTGGCGATCTCCTGCGCCTCGCCCGCCGGGACCGGGTCGCCGATCGGGCCGCCGCCGCCGTCCCCGCCCGGCTTCTTGGTCGGAACCGGCTTCCCCTTCGGGTGCAGGGACGGGGCCTCGCCCTGGTCCTGGCGCGTCGCGCGGGAGGCGCGGTCGAGGGCAAGCTTGCGCCGCTGCTCCTCCAGGACCTTCGGGTCGACCTTCGGCGCGGCGTCGGCGAGCTGCTTGGTGGGCTTGACGGTCGCGCCGTCGTCGCCGGAACCGCCGGTCAGCGCGAACGCGGCGACGGCGCCGCCGCCGATCACCACCGCCGCGCCGGCGGCGACGGCGACGATCCGCATGCCGTTGCGCCCGCCGGAACCTCCCCGCCCGGCGGAGGGGCGCTGCGCCCGGTGCCCGGACACGATCTCGTCGCGGGGCCCGTCTGCGGACGCGCCGATGCGGAACGGCTCGCCCGGAAGGGCCTGGAAGCCGAGCGTGTCACCGGCGGGAGCGCCACCGACCTGGGTGGCGCTCCCCGCGACCTTCACGTCGTCTTCGTGCGGCGCGGACGGCGGCCCCGCCTGCGTGGTGAACGGATCGTCCTGCGCGGGCGGCGCGAACGGATCGGCCTGCGCGAAGGGGCCGTCCTGCGCGGGCGGCCCGGGGGGCGTAGGCGGCGCCGCGAACGCGCCCGTGGCCTGGACGGGGATCTGGGGGGACGGGGGCTCCGGCGCCGGCATCGGCCGGCCCGGCGGGTGAGCCGCGCCCGTCCACGGCCCTTGGGGGTCGAAGTTCTGTCGTTCGTCTCGCCTAGGGGACCCTGGATGGTCTCCGTACAAGGCGGTCCTTCCGACGGTCGCACGCGCATGGACACGCGCCCGAGCTGCTTCACCCCTGGCCCGTCCGGCCGCCTGGAGGACTCGGCGACCCGGGCCCGGACCGGCGCCGTGCCCGCCGCGCGTGAGGGGACGCGCTCCGGCTCGGCACCGCTCGGGGGTGCTTACGGGGAGACACAATGCCTGAGGCCGAGGGAGGCTTCGCAACCGAAACGAGACGAAAGCTGCGGCTGGGACGATTGTCAACTCGCCGGGCGAACCACCGAAACCGCCACGGGACCAGGGGATCTCAGGCCTCGGGGACCAACCTGTGACCTTCATCACAAGCCCACGGTCCGGGGTTTACCGATCACGTTCCGTAGACAAGATCCCGGACGTTCTGAGACGACGAACCCCGGCGGGCCGCTCACACGGTACCGCCGGGGTTCGTATTGCGGCGCGTCAGCCGCCGACGTCGCCGAGGAGGTCGGTGACCAGAGCGGCGATCGGCGACCGCTCCGACCGCGTCAGCGTCACATGCGCGAACAGCGGGTGCCCCTTGAGCTTCTCCACCACGGCGGCGACGCCGTCGTGCCGCCCGACCCGCAGGTTGTCGCGCTGCGCCACGTCGTGCGTCAGGACGACCCGCGACCCCGCGCCGATCCGCGACAGCACGGTCAGCAGGACGCCGCGCTCCAGCGACTGCGCCTCGTCCACGATCACGAACGCGTCGTGCAGCGACCGGCCCCGGATGTGGGTGAGCGGCAGGACCTCCAACATGTCACGGTCCACGACCTCGTCGATGACGTCCGGGGTCGTCACCGCCGACAGGGTGTCGTAAACGGCCTGCGCCCACGGCGACATCTTCTCGTTCTCCGAGCCTGGCAGGTAGCCGAGCTCCTGGCCGCCGACCGCGTACAGCGGGCGGAACACCACGACCTTGCGGTGCTGCCGGCGCTCCATCACCGCCTCCAGGCCCGCGCACAGGGCGAGGGCCGACTTGCCGGTGCCGGCCCGGCCGCCGAGCGAGACGATGCCGACGTCCTCGTCCATCAGCAGGTCCAGCGCGATCCGCTGCTCCGCGGACCGGCCGCGCAGCCCGAACACCTCCCGGTCGCCGCGCACCAGCTTCACGGACTTGTCCGGCAGCGTCCGGCCGAGGGCCGAGCCGCGCTCCGACAGCAGCCGCAGCCCCGTGTGGCACGGCAGATCCCGCGCCTCCTCCACGTCCGCGGCGCCCGACTCGTACAGGTCCTCCACGACCCCGGCGGGCACCTCCAGCTCCCGCATGCCCGTCCAGCCGGACTCCACGACGGCCAGCTCCGCCCGGTACTCCTCGGCGGCGAGGCCGACCGCGGACGCCTTCACCCGCATCGGCAGGTCCTTGGAGACCAGGACGACGTCGCGTCCCTCGCGCGCCAGCCACGCCGCGACCGACAGGATGCGGGTGTCGTTGTCGCCGAGCCGGAACCCGTCCGGCAGCACGCTCGGGTCGGCGTGGTTCAGCTCGACCCGGATCGTTCCGCCCTGGTCGCCGAGCGGGCCGTCCACGGACACCGGCTCGTCCAGCCGGCCGTGCCGCAGGCGCAGGTCGTCCAGCATGCGCAGGGCCTGCCGGGCGAAGTATCCGAGCTCGGGGTGGTGGCGCTTGGCCTCGAGCTCGGAGATCACGACGATGGGGAGTACGACCTCGTGCTCGGCGAACCGGGTCAGCGCCCCCGGGTCGGCGAGCAGGACGCTGGTGTCGAGGACGTACGTGCGCCGGTCCGGAACGGACGTCCCGGAGGTGTCCCCAGACGGGCTGGGACGGCGCGCGGAGGTTGTGGCCACTCGATCTCCCTGGTGATGGGGGACGTACCAGTGAACACGTTTCGTCCGGCCTGTCCGCGCGGGCGTGGCCCGCCCGGACCTCCCGTGGACGAAAGGCGTCCATTGGCGCGCCGGTCCGCCGAGCGGGCGGTGGAGGCCGGATGACGGCCGTCAGGTACCGTAGCGCCGGTGCCGCGCGGCGTACGAGCGCATGGCCCGGAGGAAGTCGACCTTGCGGAAGTCCGGCCAGTGGACCTCGCAGAAGTGGAACTCCGAGTGGGCGCTCTGCCAGAGCATGAAGCCGGAGAGACGCTGCTCCCCCGAGGTGCGGATGACCAGGTCCGGATCCGGCTGGCCGCGCGTGTAGAGATGCTCCGCGATGTGCTCCACGTCGAGGATCTCGGCGAGTTCCTCGATGCTGGTGCCCCGGCTCGCCTGCTCGATGAGCAGTGAGCGCACCGCATCAGCGATCTCACGCCTACCCCCATACCCAACCGCGACGTTCACAATCAGGCCGGGTGCGTCCGATGTGGCCTCACCCGCGTCTTTCAGGACACGGGCGGTTTTATCGGGCAGCAGGTCGAGGGCGCCGACGGGCTTGACGTGCCAGCCGTCGGAGGCGAGCTTCCGGACGGTGTTCTCGATGATCTCCAGCAGCGGGTCCAGCTCGGCGGCCGGGCGGTTCAGGTTGTCGGTGGACAGCAGCCACAGCGTGACGTGCTCCACCCCCGCCTCCGCGCTCCACTGCAGCAGCTCGGAGATCTTCTGGGCGCCGCGCTGGTGCCCGGAGTTGACGTCCGCCAGGCCCATCGACCTGGCCCAGCGGCGGTTCCCGTCCAGGATCACGCCGACGTGGCGCGGCGTGACGTCCTTGGGCAGCGACGCCTCGACCCGGTGCTCGTACATCCGGTAGACGACATCGCGGACGGCCGCGTACGGGCCGCTGCGCCGAATGGCGGAGGTCAGCCGTCCACCGGCCGTCCGCATGCCGGTGCGCGGCTTTTCCGTACGCCGAACCCCCATGTGGGCTTCCCTTCGAGCGGCCGTCCCTGGCGGGAGAACGCTCAATTATGGCCCGACGGCGCTACTTATCTCACCGTTCCCGTCATGTCAGGCTAATGCGCGGGACGCTCCGGACTTACCATTTGGCCTGCTCCGGCCCGGTCGGCTTCCCTCAGCAACTCAGCGAGGAACCGGGCGAGGTCGGCGGAGGTGAGGACGGCGCGGACGCCGCGCCCGCTCGCGCCCCATGCCTCGATGACGGCCCGGCGCGCGACCCGCCACCGTCCGGACGCGGACTGCTGCCGTCCGACCCACATCGAGGACGTCCGCAGCGCGCAGCGCAGCTCGCCGGTGCTCACCACGTCGCCGCGGTCGCGGTAGCGGAACGCGAACAGCTCGGGTTCGCGGGCCGCGCCGCCGGCGGGCGGCTCCGGGAACCGGTCGTCGGGGTCGGGCCAGCGGACGGCCTGCGGGGACCCGTCGGCCCTGGCCTCGGCCACCCGGACGGCGAGATCGGCCAGGAAGTACCCGCACCGCTCCCCCACCGCGCCGAACGAGTCGCCGTCGCGCCACAGCTCCAGCGTGACCTCGAACGGGTTGCCGCCGCGGTCGAGCGAGGCGACGGGCACCACGGCGAGGTCGGAGCCGTCCAGGCAGCGCAGCCCGTGCACCACCCGACCACCACCCCTCCTCGCCGTCCGCGGCCGTCCGCGCGGACGGCCGCATGAAGGCACAGTAGAGCAGGCCGGCACCATGATCACACCCAGTGATCATTGAGATCCGGTAATGAAGCCGGGGTCAGGCCCGGGGCCCGGCGGCGCGGGCGCGTTCGACGTGCTGCAGCGCCGAGCGCAGCTCGGACAGCCATTCGTCGGTGTTCTTGCCGACGAGCCGCACGCACCAGGCGAGCGCGTCGCTGCGGCTGCGGGCGACGCCGGCCTCGACGAGGGTGTCCAGGACGCGGCGCTCGGGCTGCCGGAGCCGGGTCATGACGGGCACCGACAGGGTGGTGAACATCTCCCGCTCGCCGCCGCACTCGACGCCCCAGGAGACCTTGTGGCCGAAGCGCCGTTCGGCCTCGCGGGCGATGGCGATGCGCCGGTCGCGGGTCTCCTCGCGGAACCGCTGGATGTGGCCGGCGATCGCGCCGGCCCGCTCCGCCTCGGACGTCTCCGCCGCCTCGGCGGCGGGCGGTTCGGGGAGGCGGCCGACGACGCTGACCTCCTCGCGGTCGAGGACGACCTCCGGCGGCCCCTCGAACCAGCCGTCGGGGAGCCGTCCGGAGAACCAGCCGCGGAGCTGCTCCGCCGCTTCACTCGTACTCATGTAATCAAAATTACAACCCTGCGGGCGCAGACGCCAGCCCCGAGGGTCATCGATATCGCATAAGGAGGTCGGGGCGTTCGATCAAGCGGCGAGCGGAACCTGGAGCCGCTCGGCCGCGGCTGCCCGCTCTGACCGGCGGGCGGGCCGCCGGTTCAGCGGCCCAGGCCGTTGGCGATCTTGGGGCTCACCCGGACGGCGCCGCGCATGTTGCG
The DNA here is from genome assembly GCF_004348735.1 of Actinomadura sp. KC06. Lineage (GTDB taxonomy): Bacteria > Actinomycetota > Actinomycetes > Streptosporangiales > Streptosporangiaceae > Spirillospora. The sequence continues at coordinate 14,608 of NZ_SMKT01000072.1, read as the reverse complement.
GGTGTAGACGTCCTGCACCTGGACCACGGTGCCGCGCCTCGGGGCGGCCAGCATCTTGCCCTTCCCGAGGTAGAGCGCGATGTGGGAGATGTAGCCGGGCGCGGTCGGGTCGTTGGCCCAGATGAGCATGTCGCCCGGCTCGGCCTTGCTGTACGGGACGACCCATCCGACGCGCGCCTGGTCGGCGGCGACGCGCGGGAGCCTGATGCCCGCCTTGGCGAAGGCGTACTGCATGAGGCCCGAGCAGTCGTAGCCGCCCTCCTGCTCGGACTCGCCGCCCCACACGTACGGCCAGCCGAGCCGGGTGTAGGCGGCCTTGATCACCGTCCGGACCTGCCGGGCGTTCATGACCTGGCCGTTGGCGGTGGGCACGTCCCCGGCCACCGGGTAGTCGATCTCCGGGTTGACCTCGACGGCCTTGGTGTTCTTCGGCAGGACCTTGCGGAGCTTCTTGATGAACGTCTTCGGCTCGGTCTTCGGGACGCTGATCAGCATCGCGTTGCCGGTGGGCATGCCGAGAGCCTGCGCGGTGGTGCGCGAGACGACCGCGTCGACGTCGCCGATGCCCATCGTCGCGTACGCGCCCACGCGCAGCGGCGACTGGGTCCGCCTGCCGCCGACGGGGACCTGGCTGCCGAGCTTCACGCCGCCGTCGTTGCCCATCGTGAAGGAGATCGCGACGTCGCCGGCCGCCACGTTGCGCCACAGCGCGTCCGACCTGGCGGTCGGCTTCGGCGTGTAGTTGCGGAACGTGGACGGGTCGACGCCCATCAGCCCGACCCGCTTGCCCGCGACCATGCCCTGCACGGCGTCCACGACCTCGACGCCCTTCACGCTCTTGGCGCCGCGCACCTTCGCGACCAGGTCGGCCGGGAGGGTGGACGGCGCGGCGACGAGGATGTGCGGGGTGAGCCGCCTGCCCTGGGGCGCGACGGCGGCGGGCGAGATGCGGGTGCTGTCGGACGCGGCCACGAACTGGGCGCGCTGCTCGCCGCCACGGGCCGTCGCGGGGCCGTCGTCACCGCGCGCCACCAGGACGGCGACGTTGGCGCCGAGTGTCGTCAGCACTGAAACGCCGATGATCGTCGGAAGGGCCCGGCGGTTCGGCTTTCCCACTGCCACACTCCTCGAAAGGTCGCCCTGTCTGACGGTCGCACGTGCTCCGGGACCGACTATGGCGCAGCCGCCCGGCCACCGTCCAGATACCCGGCGGGCCGGCGGCCACCCTCGTCCGGACGGCCCCGTTGGGTCAGCCTCAGTCCTGCTACCCAGTGGTAACACCAAGCGGATACGAGATCAAGGTCACGCTGCCACAAAATGGACCTGTCGTCCAATGTCCCTTGTCAGCCCATTTGTCCGAGCAATTCTCGCGTCAGCTCGGCCGGGGACGTCACCGGCCGCCGGCAGACGAACCCGCGGCACACGTACGCCGACGGGACGCCGTCCACCATCCCGCGCCCCTCCAGCAGCGGGACGCCCTCCGCGTCCGGCGGGCCCACGCTCACCACCGCGCCCGGCGCGACCGCCATCAGCGCCGTCCGATGCAGCGCGCGGGTGCGCTCGTCCTCCGGATCGCCGATCACCGCGATCTCCACCGGGCCCGCCGCCCGCGCCTCCGCCACGGCCAGGCCCCAGCCGGCGAACCGCGCGTGCTTGTCGGCGAGCGTGCCCGCCGGGGCGAGCGCCGCCTCCGCGGACTGCCGGTGCCAGTCCGACGCGGTGAGCGCGGCGAACGACAGCAGCGCGCCCGCCGCGGCGAACTGCCCCGACGGGGCCGCGTTGTCGGTCGGGTCCTGCGGGCGCCGGAAGAGCCGCTCCGCGTCGTCGGCGGTGTCGTAGAACCCGCCGGACCCGTCCCCGAACCGTTCCAGGACGGTGTTCAGCAGCTCGCCGGCGAGCCGCACATGCCGCGGGTCTCCGGTGACGCCGTGCAGAGCGAGCAGTCCCTCGGCGACGTCCGCGTAGTCCTCCAGGACGCCGACGTTCGCGCCCGCCACCCCGGCCCGCGACGTCCGCGCCAGGCGTCCCTCACGCAGATGCACGTCGACCAGCAGCCGCGCCACTTCCTCGGCCTCCCGGACGAGGTCCGGACGGTCGAACAGCGCCCCGCATTCGGCCAGCGCAGCGATCGCGAGCCCGTTCCAAGCCGCCACGACCTTGTCGTCCCTTGCGGGCGGGATCCTGTGTGCGCGCGCCGACAGCAGTGCCGTCCGGACGCGCTCGTACCGTTCGACGTCATCCGGGTCGTTGAGAAGCTGCAGTACAGACGTCCCGTGCTCGAACGTCCCGGTCACCTCGAAAAGGCTCTCCGCGAATGCGCCGTCTTCGTCCCCCAGCACCTCGCGCAGTTGCGCGGGCGTCCAGACGTAGTACTTGCCTTCGACGCCTTCGCTGTCGGCGTCGAGCGCGGAGGCGAGGCCGCCTTCGTCCGTCCGCAGGTCGCGGAGCATCCAGTCGCACGTCTCCAGGGCCACCCGCCGCGCGAAGGGCGTCCCGGTGAGCCGCCACCAGTGGGCGTAGACGCGCGCCAGCAGCGCGTTGTCGTAGAGCATCTTCTCGAAGTGCGGGACGACCCAGCGATCGTCCACCGAGTACCGGGCGAACCCGCCGCCGAGCTGGTCGTACATCCCGCCCCGCGCCATCGCCTCCAGGGTGTGCGCGGCCATGCCGAGCGCCTCGTCGTCCCCCGTCCGCGCGTGATGCCGCAGCAGGAACTCCAGCGCCATCGACGGCGGGAACTTCGGCGCGCCCCCGAACCCGCCGCGCGCCGCGTCGTACGACGCGGCCAGCACCTTCACCGCGTGCGCGAGCATCTCCTCGCCCGGGGCGTCCGTGCCCGCGAGCCCCGACCCGCGCGAGGTGAGCGCGTCGACGACCTGCCGCCCCTGGCCCACCACCTCGTCGCGCTGCTCCGTCCACGCCTTGTGGACGGCCTGCAGCAGCGCCCGGAACTGCGCCCGCGGGAAATACGTCCCGCAGTAGAACGGATGCCCGTCCGGGGTCATGAACACCGTCATCGGCCACCCGCCCTGGCCCGTCATGGCCTGGGTCGCCTCCATGTAGACGGCGTCGATGTCCGGCCGCTCCTCCCGGTCCACCTTGATGTTCACGAACAGTTCGTTCATGATCCGCGCGGTCTCGTCGTCCTCGAACGACTCGTGCGCCATCACATGGCACCAATGGCAGGCCGCGTATCCGACGGAGAGAAGGACGGGGACGTCGCGCCGCCGTGCCTCGGCGAACGCCTCGTCGCCCCACTCCCACCAGTCGGCCGGGTTGCCCGCGTGCTGCAGCAGGTACGGGCTTGTCGCGTCCTTGAGCCGGTTCATGCCACCGATCCTGCCCGATACGGACGCGCCCTCACGCCCTCAGCCCGACCGGCGCGCAAGCTCAGCGAGCGCGGGTTCTATCGCGCGGTGGAAGGTCGGGTAGGCGTAGATCATTTCGCGGAGGACGGCCGTGGGGGTCTCGGTGTGGACGGCGACGGACAGGAAGCCGAGGATCTCGCCTCCGGACGGGCCCGCGGCCGTGGCGCCGACGAGGGTGCCCCATTCGGTGTTCTCGACGAGCTTGATGAAGCCGTCGTTGCCGACCTTGTGGATCCAGCCCCGCGACGACTCCGGGATCTGCGACATGCCGGTGCGGACGGGAAGGTTCTGGTCGCGCGCCTGGGCCTCGGTGAGCCCGACCAAGGCGATCTCAGGATCGGTGAACGTGACGCGAGGCACAGCGCGATAGGCGGCGGGCGAGCCCTCCTCACCGAGAATGTCCCGGACGGCGATGGCCGCCTGGTACATGGACACGTGCGTGAACGCGCCCATGCCCGTGATGTCACCGATCGCCCATACGCCGTCGGCGGCGCGGAGGTGACCGTCCACGGGAACGCTGCGCGCGTTCTCGTCCAGGCCGACGTGCTCAAGGCCGAGACCCTTCAGGTTGGGACGGCGGCCGGCCGCGACGAGCAGGCGGTCGGCGGTGAGGGCCTCGTCGCCTAGATGCATGGTGAATTCGCCGTTCTCGTACGTGACGGCGGTGACGTTCACGCCCGTGCGGACGCCGATGCCCTCGCGTTCGAAGACGTCGCGGATCAGGGCGCTGGACTCCGGTTCCTCGTTGAGGAGGAGGCGGTCGGCGGCCTCGACGACCGTGACGCGGCCGTCGAAGCGGGAGAAGACCTGCGCCATCTCGGCGCCCACGACGCCGCCGCCGAGCACGATGAGCGACTCGGGGACCTCGGTCGCCTGGACGGCCTCGCGGTTCGTCCAGTACGGGGTGCCGGCGAGCCCGTCGATGGGCGGGGCCGTGGGCGATGTGCCCGTGTTGAGGACGATCCCGCGGCGCGCGCGGAACACCCGGTCGTTCACCGTCACCTCGTGGGGGCCGGTGATGCGGCCCTCGCCCCGGACGAGCGTCGCGCCCTTGCCGGTGAGGCGGTCGGCGGCGGTCTTGTCGTCCCACGAGTCGGTGGCCTCGTCGCGGATCCGGGCCGCGACCGGCGCCCAGTCGGGACGGACGTCCGCGTCGCCCGCCATCCCCGGAACGCGGCCGCCGTCCGCGAGGAGCCCGGCGGCCCGCACCATCATCTTGGTGGGCACGCAGGCGTAGTACGGGCATTCGCCGCCGACCAGCCGCGACTCCACCGCGACCACGGACAGGCCCGCCTCGGCGAGCCTCCCCGCCGCGTCCTCGCCGCCGGGTCCGAGACCGATCACCACGACATCGACTTCGTCAGCCATGCCTGGACTCCTGCCCACGATCAGCTTCGGTTAGGCGGGCCTCTTCGCTTCGCCGGGCCGGTGCGCGGCGGGGCATCGGGATCCGGTCCAGGTCGTGGACGAGGGTGATGTCGCCGCTGAACTGGGCGGACGCCTCGTCCAGGAAACGGCGCCCGTCCTCGGCGCGGTACCTCTCGGAGAAATGCGTCAGAACGAGTTGCCGGGCGCCCGCGTCCGCCGCCGCCTTGGCCGCCTGCCGCGCAGTGAGGTGGCCGTACTCGGCGGCCAGCGCGGCGTCCTGGTGGAGGAACGTGGACTCGATGACGAGCAGGTCGACCCCGTCGGCCAGTTCCCGGACGCCGTCGCAGAGCCGGGTGTCCATGACGAACGCGACCTTCTGCCCGGGACGGCGGGTGCTGCAGTCGTCGAGCGTGACCGTCCGGCCGTCCGGGACGGTGACGCGGCCGTCCTCCTGGAGCCGCCGGACCAGCGGGCCGCGCACTCCCCTCGCGGCGAGTTCGCCGGGCAGCATCGTCACGCCGTCCGGCTCCTCCAGCCGGTACCCGTACGCCTCCACCGGATGGGACAGGCGCCGCGCGACCAGCCTGAACGGAGCGTCGCCGGTATCGAGCTCCATCTCCTCGCCCGAGACCGGGTGTTCGCGGATGACGTCGGTGTCGCGGAAGACGGCCGCGTGCCGCAGCCGCTCCCAGTACCGCGCGCCGCTCGCCGGGAACGCCGCGTCCACCGGGTGGTCGACGCCGTCGCGGGCGATGCGCTGGACCACGCCGGGGACGCCGAGGCAGTGGTCGCCGTGGAAGTGGGTCACGCAGATCCAGGTCACGTCGTGCGCGGAGACCCCGGCGCGCGTCATCTGCCGCTGCGTGCCCTCGCCCGGGTCGAACAGCAGGCCGTGGCCGTCCCAGCGCAGCAGGTACCCGTTGTGGTTGCGGGCCTTGGTGGGCACCGCGCTGGCCGAGCCCAGGACGATCAGATCGCGCACCGACATGCCCCCATGGTGCCGCCCGAGCCCCCGGGTAAGCGCTTGGTTATGCTGTGCGCGTCGTCGACCGAGGTGGGTGCCCCGTGGCCGCAGGGAAGCGCGAGAAGATCCGGATGACGCCGGACGAGGTGGCGTCCTATCTCGCCGCCAACTTCAAGGTCCAGGTCGCCACGGTCGGCAGGTACGGCGCGCCGCACCTCGTCACGATGTTCTACGCGCTGCTCGACGGCAAGATCGCGTTCACCACGTACCGGGCGTCGCAGAAGGTGCTGAACCTGCGCCGCGACCCGACCATGACGTGCCTGGTCGAGGACGGCGTGGAGTACGGCGAGCTGCGCGGCGTCGCCCTCTACGGCCGCGGCGCCGTCATCGAGGACCCGGAGCCGCGGTCGAAGGTCGGCATGGTGGTCGGCTCCCGCATGGCGGGGCTTCCCGTGCCCGAGATCGGCGAGCCGATCGACCCGGTCGTCGCCGAGGGCATCGAGCAGGCGATCGCCAAGCGCGTCCTCATCGTCATGGAACCCGACCGCATCGTCAGCTGGGACCACGGCAAGCTGTAGGCGCGGGCAAGCCATAGCGCGTGTCAGCCCTGAACGCGGGTCAGTCCAGGGTCGCGCGGCGGGCGGCGAGCGGGGCGGCCTTCGGGCTGGAAATCGACTCGTACAGTTCGACGGCGCGGTCCAGGGCTGCGCCCTCGGCGGCGCGGTCGCCGCGCTGGCGGGACGCGTCGGCGATGTGGACGAACATGACCGCCTCCTGGTCGGCGGCGTCCTGCTTCCGCATGATCTCCAGGGCCTGCCCGAAGAAGTTGGTCGCCGCGACCGGGCGGCGAGCGCGCAGGTACGCCTCGCCGAGACTCGCCAGCGCGCGGGCCCGGTTGTAGTCGTCCGGTTCGGGGAGGGCCGCGAACTCGTCCGGGAGGGGGCCGAGCAGGTCGATGGCGCGGTCGAGGTCGCCCGTCATGGTGAGCGCGCGGGCGAGGTTGTGGCGGGCCATCAGGATCGCGTGCGGGTCGCCGTCGTCTTCGGCGCCGCGCAGGCCGTCCTGCAGCGTCTCGACGGCCTCCGCCCAGCGCTCCCGCTCCAGCAGCGCCAGCCCCTCGGCCTCCGGCACCCCTTCGCCGCCCGCCGCGTCCCGCCCGCCGGTGGCCGTGGCGGCGAGGTAGTGGTCGAGGACGCGGCGGAGCGCGGCGTCCCGTCCGGCCGCGGTCTCCTCGCGTTCCGCCAGCTCGCGGGCGTGGCCGCGCAGCGGTCCCGGCAGGCTGAACCGGGCCTGTTCGGACGGGTCGCCGGACGCGGCGGCGAGCCCCCGCTGCACGAGCGTCTCCAGCAGCTCGCGGGCCTCGGCTTCGGGGACGTCCGCCAGCGCCGCGGCCGCCGCGAGCCCGATGTCGTCGCCGGGATGCAGGCCCAGCAGCCTGAACAGCCGGGCCGCCGCCGGGCCGAGGCCCTGGTAGGCGTCCTCGAAGTTCGCGCGCACGTCGTGGGTCCTCCCCGGACGCGCCCGGATCCAACCGGCCGTCAACCTGCCTTCAGCGGCCCGCCGCTCCCGTTTCAGGACTCGTCGTCGTCCGCCGACGGCGTCCCGGCCTTCTCGATCTTCGCCGCGTCGCCGGTGGTCGCAGGGATCGCGGCGGTCGCGGCCTTTTCGGCCTCGGCGCGCTCCCACTCCTGCTGCTTCAGGTCCGCTTCCCGCGGCGCCTGGATCTTCTTCAGCTGCTTGTTCATCGAGCGGAGGAGGAACACCGTCGCGACGGCCAGGGCGACGAAGACCGCGAGGCCCAGGACGCCGGGACTGACGGTGTCGTCGTTCAGCGGGACGTCGGCGAGCACGGGCACTACAGACACACCCTCTCCCGGACGCCGGCGAACAGGTCGTCCTCCGGCAGTTCAGTGTCGACCAGGGACCTGGCCAAATGGTAGTCCTCGGTGGGCCATGCCTCGCGCTGCACGTCCAGCGGGACGACGAACCAGAACCCGTTGGGGTCGATCTGGGTGGCGTGGGCGAGCAGGGCGCGGTCCCTGGTCTCGAAGTGGTCGGCGCAGGGGACGCGCGTCGTCACGTCCCAGCTCGCGCGCTTCTCCTTCTTCTCCTCGAAGCCCTCCAGCCATTCGGCGTACGGCGACTCCAGGCCGGCGTCCTCCATGGCGGTGTGCAGGGCGAGGATCCGCTCCTTGCTGAACGTCATGTGGTAGTAGAGCTTCAGCGGCTGCCACGGCTCGCCGGTGCCCGGGTAGCGCTCCGGGTCGCCCGCCGCCTCGAACGCCTCCACCGACACCTCGTGGCACTTCACGTGGTCGGGATGCGGGTAGCCGCCCTTCTCGTCGTAGGTCAGCATCACGTGCGGGCGGAAGTCGCGGACGGCGCGCACCAGCGGCTCGGACGCCGACTCCAGCGGCTCCAGCGCGAAGCAGCCGTCCGGCAGCGGGGGCGGCGGGTCGCCCTCGGGGAAGCCGGAGTCGACGAAGCCGAGCCAGCTCTGCCGGACGCCGAGGATCTCCCGGGCCCGCGCCATCTCCGCCTCACGGACCTTGCCGATGTCGGCCTTGACCTCGGGACGGTCCATCGCCGGGTTCAGGATGTCGCCGCGCTCGCCGCCCGTGCAGGTGACGACGAGGACCTCGACGCCCTCGGCGACGTACTTCGCCATCGTGGCCGCGCCCTTGCTGGACTCGTCGTCGGGGTGGGCGTGCACCGCCATGAGCCGCAGCGGCTCATCGCCCCCGCCCGTCCGCGCGCGCGCCGCCTCCTCTATGACCGCCGCCTCGTCACTGACCGCCGTACCGCCGCCGACGGCCGGCGCATCGTCGTTGACCGCCGTATCGATGACCTCGGACACGTAGGGATCTCCTGTTCGGACCGTGATGAGCGGACCCCGGTTCGAGGCACGCGCGATGACAGACGAGAATTGTCCCTGACAACGTCCGCCCACCGCACGGAGATTCCCCGCCATGACGACGAGCCTGTCGAAACCAGCGGCGTCCGACGACTCCGGGCGGGGCCCCGCCGCGACCCCGCGCGGACGCGCCGGGCTGGTCGTGATCGGCGTCGTGACCGCGCTGGCCGCGGGAGGCTTCGGGATCATCGCGGCCTACGCGGGCCAGACGCCGGGCATCGTCGCGCAGACCGTCACCTATGACATCGCCGACACCGGCGTCGAGATCAACTATTCGGTGGCGAAGGGCAAGGACGACGAGGTCCGATGCACCGTCGACGCCTTCGACGAGAACTTCACGGTGCTCGGCGCGCAGGAGGTCACCGTGCCCGCCGGAAAGTCCAGCGTGGACGGGACGGCGACGCTCCAGACCCCCCGCCGGGCCACCGGGGCGAGGATCCACGGCTGCCGCGCCGTCTGAAGGGCCCGTCCGGCGAGACGGCCCCGGCCGGGCGCCCCTACGCCCGGTGAAGGACGAAACACAACTGACGGATTGCAGACGTCGTGTTCAGGGAACCTTTACTCGAACACACCGGATAGGCTAGAGGTTTCACCTGGCCGCACTTCATGTCGATGTGACACCCGCTCCACGGCGGGCGGGCGAGATCGCAACATGTGGATGAGGAGTACCCGTGACCGAGACCCGCGCTGACAACGTCACCTGGCTGACCCAGGAGGCGTACGACCGGCTCAAGAACGAACTTGAGCACCTGTCGGGCCCGGGCCGCATCGAGATCGCGCAGAAGATCGAGGCGGCGCGGGAGGAAGGCGACCTGCGCGAGAACGGCGGCTACCACGCGGCCAAGGAGGAACAGGGCAAGATCGAGGGCCGGATCCTCCAGCTCCAGGGCATCCTGGAGAACGCCCGCGTCGGGGAGGCGCCCCGCACCGAGGGCGTCGTCGGTCCGGGCATGACCGTCACGGTCTCCTTCGAGGGCGACGACGAGGAGGTCACGTTCCTGCTCGCGTCCCGCGAGGAGGTCGGCGCCCCCATCGACGTGTACTCCCCCAAGTCGCCGCTCGGCGCGGCCATCAACGGCAAGAAGGTCGGCGACAAGGCCACCTACACCCTGCCGAACGGCCGCGGCATGACCGTCGAGATCATCGACGCGACCCCCTACGGCGCCGGCTGACCCTGCGCGCCTTCACGGGCGCGCGCCTTCACGAGCTCCCACGCGATAGGTGACGGCCGAGGCCGGGCGATCTCCATCCGAGTCGCCCGGCCTCACCACGTCTCACGGTGGACCCGAGCCCGCGTGGCGGGAGGGGTCTCCGGCTCGTGCCGGGCGTTGCGTGGAGGCGCTCTGCTGGGTGGACGTTGCCCGCTGGGTGGACACAGCCCGCTGGGTGGACGCCGCGCGGACCAGCGGGAGCGTCCGGTACGGCACCTGCGTGGCCAGCGAGATCACCGACGACGCACGTTCCACGCCCGCCACGTCCACGATCACGTCGATGACGCGCTGCAGGTCGGTGTTGCTGCGCGCCACGACCCGGCACAGCATGTCGCCGGGGCCGGTGATCGTGTGCGCCTCGATCACCTCCGGCACCTGCGCGAGCCGCGCCCCCACCGGGTCGTGCCCGCCCGCCTGCCTGAGTTGCAGCGTCACGAAGGCCGTGACGCCGTAGCCGAGCGCCGCCGCGTCGATCTCCGGGCCGTACCCGGCGATGACGCCGTCCCGGGCGAGCCGGTCGAGCCGCGCCTGGACGGTCCCGCGCGCCACCTTGAGCCGCCTGGACGCCTCCAGCACGCCGATGCGGGGCTGGGCGGTGAACAGCTCGATCAGGCGTCCGTCCAGCTCGTCGATCGCCACGCGCCCCTCCGGCTCCTCGCTCCCGCTCATGGTCAGGATGTACAGACCGTCCGGCGGTCACCGCACCTGACTGTACAGATTGACCAGCGATTCAATCCACTCTTGCGCACCTTGTAGGCGCATGTCGAGATTGGGTGGTATGGATGAGTTTCCGGTCAAGGGCATGGACGCCGTCGTCTTCGCCGTCGGCAACGCCAAGCAGGCGGCGCACTACTACTCGACCGCGTTCGGCATGCGCAGGGTCGCCTACCGCGGCCCGGAGAACGGCAGCCCCGACGAGGCCGTGCACGTGCTGGAGTCGGGCAGCGCCCGGTTCGTGTTCCGCGGCCCGGTGAAGGCCGACACCGAGATCGGCCGGCACGTCGCCGCGCACGGCGACGGCGTGGTCGACCTCGCGATCGAGGTCCCCGACGTCCACGCCGCCTACCGGCACGCGGTCGCGAAGGGCGCCACGGGGCTGGAGGAGCCGCACGTCCTGGAGGACGACCACGGCAAGGTGACGATCGCGGCGATCGCCACGTACGGCGAGACGCGGCACTCGCTGGTCGACCGGTCCAACTACTCCGGCCCGTACCTGCCGGGGTTCGTGTCCGCCGACCCCATCGTCGCGCCGCCGGAGAAGAGGTTCTTCCAGGCGATCGACCACTGCGTCGGCAATGTCGAGCGCATGGACGAGTGGGCCGAGTACTACCACCGGGTCATGGGCTTCACCGACATGGCGGAGTTCGTCGGCGACGACATCGCGACCGAGTACTCGGCGCTGATGTCCAAGGTCGTCGCGGACGGCACCCGCAAGGTGAAGTTCCCGCTGAACGAGCCGGCGGAGAGCAAGCGCAAGTCGCAGATCGACGAGTACCTGGAGTTCTACGGCGGGCCTGGCGTCCAGCACATCGCGCTCGCCACCAACGACATCCTCGCGACCCTCGACCAGATGCGGGCCGCGGGCGTCGAGTTCCTGGAGAGCCCCGACTCCTACTACGAGGACCCCGAGCTGCGCGAGCGCATCGGCGAGGTGCGGGTCCCGATCGAGGAGCTGCAGAAGCGCCGGATCCTGGTCGACCGGGACGAGGACGGCTACCTGCTGCAGATCTTCACCAAGCCCGTCCAGGACCGGCCGACGGTGTTCTTCGAGCTGATCGAGCGGCACGGCTCGCTCGGCTTCGGCAAGGGCAACTTCAAGGCGCTGTTCGAGGCGATCGAGCGGGAGCAGGAGCTCCGCGGGAACCTCTGAGACCATCCACAGCTCGGGGGGTGACCGGCCCTGGACGCGCCCGCGTCCAGGGTCGGTAGCCATCAGAAGGCCCCTCATACCAGAACACCGTGTTCACCGGGGCACTGTGTTTAACGGCACACTGTGGGCCATGAGCGAACCGCCTGAGAACCCCCGGCCCGCGGGCGGCGACAGGGAGCCCCCTGAACCGCAGGTCGACGCCGCGCCCGAAACCGACGCCCCCGCGGCGGACACCCCCACCGCCGCCGCCTCTTCCCCCGCGTCCCCGGAGACTCCTCCAGAGGGCACGCCCGAGCGTCCGCCGCCGTATCAGGGCACGTACGGCGCCCAGCCCGGCCAGGCGCCTCCCCCGCCGCCGGCCGGTCATGCCCCGCCGGCCGGTCAAGGCCTGCCCGCCTACCCGCAGCAGCCCGGCTACGGAGCGCCCCAACCCGGCTACGGCCCACCTCAGCCGGGGTACGGCCCTCCCGGGCAGCCGCATCCCGGATACGGCGGGCCGCAGGACATGCTTGCGGGACGCGGCGCGCGGCTCGGCGCGGGAATCCTGGACGGCCTGCTCCTCAGCGTCCTGGCGGTGCCCGCCGTCCTGTCCTCCATCCGCTGGGACAAGATGGAGGAGTCCATCGAGTCCGGCGAGCCGATCGCCGACCCGCTGGACCTCTACAACATCCCGAGGCTGCTGGTCGGCTACGTCATCGTGTTCCTGGTGGGCTTCGCGTACTACACGATCATGCACGCGAAATGGGGCCAGACGCTGGGCAAGAAGGCGGTCGGCATCCGGCTGGTGAAGGCGTCCGACTATTCGGCGGTGTCCTGGGGGCAGGCCATCGGCAGGCAGGCGTTCGTCTACGCCATCACGCTCACCACGGCGACGCTCAACCTCCTCAACCCCGCGGCGGGCATCCTCGGGCTCGCCGGCCTGCTCGACACGGCGTGGATCCTGTGGGACGAGCGCCGGCAGGCCCTCCACGACAAGGTGGCGAAGACGGTGGTGGTGAAGGCGGCGCCGTGGATGCCGAACCCGTACGCCCGCAAGTGAGCGCCGCCGTCCGGACGGCCCTTTGATCATTTACTGATCATCCGTGGGCAAACATTGCGCTGACCCCGGACGCGGCGAGGTTTGGACGGCTGCGGCACGGCCACCCTGACGGCATGACGCAACCGCCGAACGACCCCGCGTCCGGGGGAGAGCCGGACGACCGGCAGCACGGCCAGCAGCGACCCGAACGCCCTGGACCGTACGGCGGCCCGCCCTACGGACAGGAGCCCCAGGGCGGCGAGCAACAGCCGTACGGTCAGCAACCGCCCTACGGACAGCAGCAACCGCCCTATGGTCAGCAGCAGCCGTACGGCGGACAGCAGCAGCCCTACGGTCAGCAACCCCCGTACGGGCAAGAGCCGTACGGACAGCAGCCGTACGGCCAGGATCCCTACGGGCAGCAGCCGTATGGGCAGCAACAGCCCTATGGGCAGCAGGGGTACGGGGCCGCGCCCGCGTACGGCGGCGGCATGGGCGGCTACGCCGATCCGTCCGAGGGGCTGGCGAGCCGCTGGGCACGGCTGGGCGCCGCCATCGTCGACCTCATCCTCGTCGGGATCGTGTCGGGCCTGATCTCGATCCCGTTCATGGACTGGGACCGCGTGTTCGACCCGGAACCCGGCGACTCGTTCTACAGCGGCGGGCAGACGGCGGCGAACGGGATCGGCATCGTCCTCGGGTTCCTCTACTACTGGCTGATGCACGCCAAGTGGGGGCAGACGCTCGGCAAGATGCTGCTGCGGATCCGCGTCGTCCGGGAGCACGACCGGCAGGCGATCACCACCGGCCAGGCCGCGGGCCGGTCGGCGTTCTACAGCGTGCTGGGCGGCGTCTGCGGGTGCATCGGGCTGATCGACGTCCTGTGGATCCTCTGGGATCCGCGCAAGCAGGCCCTGCACTGCAAGGTGGCGCGCACCGTCGTCGAGAAGGCCGCGCCGCACCTTCCCAACCCCTACGCCCACCGCTGAACCCCTAGACGCACGGCTGACCGGATGACCGAGTTGCCGGTTAGGGCCCGGCACGGGCAGGCTGGGCAGCGTGCATATGGCCGGAAACTCCCCCAGCCCTCGCCGCACCGGCGCGCGAGCCCTGTCCCGGAACGCGGGACGGTCCCGTGACGCGCGGCTGTTCCGCGGCGGCGCGGGGCTGGCCGCGCTCGCCGTCGCGGGGTCGCTGACCGCGTCCTGCCAGCTCTCCCCCTTCGACGACGGCGGGAAGGAGGGCTCCGGCCCGCCGCCGGCCCCGGCCGCGACCGGTCCGGTGGGGCCGACGACGGCGGGCGACCGGTACGTGCCGGGCGACGGCAACGGCGGCTACGACGTCCAGCACTACGCGCTGAAGCTGAAGATCACGCCGAACGGCCCGGCGCAGCTGGACGGCACGGCGACGATCACCGCGGTCGCGACCGAGCGGCTCGCCCGGTTCAACCTCGACCTGACCGGGCTTGAGGTGTCGTCGATCACGGTGGACGGCGCCCCGGCGCGGCAGCAGCGCGGCGGCAGCGAGCTGGAGGTCACGCCGGCGAAGGCGCTGGAGAAGGGCGCGAAGTTCACGACCGTCGTCGCGTACTCGGGGACGCCGGAGCCGGTGTCGGACCCGGTGCTCGGCACCTACGGCTGGATCCGCACGCCGGACGGGGTGTTCGTGGCGTGCCAGCCGAGCGGCGCGCACACCTGGTTCCCGAGCAACGACCATCCGAGCGACAAGGCCACGTTCGACTTCGAGCTGACGGTGCCGCCGGGCCTCACCGCGATCGCCAACGGCGAGCCGGAGACGCCGCCGACCGGCTCCGGCGGCGACCCAGGCCTGCCGGGCGGGCCGCCGAGCCTGCCCGGCGCGCCGCCCGGCCTGCCGAGCGGCCCGCCCACCGAGCC
>NZ_SMKT01000071.1 GCF_004348735.1 Actinomadura sp. KC06 | reverse complement strand
AGGCGTTCGGCGGCAGCGTCAGAGGGGTATAAGGGGCGGGGGGGGTGTTCGGGGGGCATCCGCGGCTTCTGGTGACGACGGCCGTCGAGGGGTCGGACACGACCCAGCGCACCTATGAGATCAATACGCCCGTGACCCTGCTGGGTCGCGGCACGGACTGCGACCTGCGCCTTGTCGATCCGGGAGTGTCCCGGCACCATGCCGAGATACGCGTAGAAGGTCCCGAAATCGCTCTCGTGGATCTAGGGTCGACCAACGGCTCGTTCGTGAACGGGCAGCCGATCCGGCGGGTCACGCTGGTCGACGGCTCCCGGGTCACGATGGGCCGGACCACTCTTGTGTTCCGCCGCGATAGGGAGTAACCCCGACTCCGATGTCCCCATTCACCCTCACGCTGATCAAGCTGGCGTTCCTCGCGGTCCTCTGGCTGTTCGTCATCGCGGCCGTCGGCGTGATCCGGGCCGACCTATTCGGCTCGAAGGCCGCGACGAAGGCGGCCCAGCGCGCGTCCCAGCCGCGGCCTCCGCGGGAGCGGCCGGCGCGCCAGCCGAAGCCGCCGCGGCAGCCGCGCAGCGCCCAGCAGGGCGCCCCGACGAAGCTGGTGGTCGTGCAGGGCGAACGGGCCGGCACGGTCATCGACCTCACCGGGGTGCCCATCACCATTGGTCGGGCGAATGACGCCACGCTGGTAGTGACCGACGACTACGCTTCGAGCCGGCATGCCCGACTTTATGCGCAGGACGGTCAGTGGATCGTGGAAGATCTCGGCTCGACCAATGGCACATATCTAGGACGCACGAAGGTGAGCCGGCCGATGCCGGTCCCGCCGGGCGTACCGGTCCGTATCGGCAAGACCGTGATCGAGCTGCGCAAATGACACTGGGAATCCGCTACGCCGCGCGCTCCGACGTCGGCATGCTGCGCGAGGGCAACGAGGACTCGGCGTACGCGGGCGCGCACCTGCTCGCGGTCGCCGACGGGATGGGCGGGCACGTCGGCGGCGAGATCGCCAGCGCGGCGGCGATCGAGGCGCTGCGGGCGCTCGACAAGGACCTGCCCGCGACGGAGCTGCTGGCCGCGCTGGAGCACACGGTCAAGGCCGCGAACGACAACCTGCACCGCATCGTGGAGTCCGATCCGGCGCTGCAGGGCATGGGCACGACGCTGACGGCGATGCTGTGGGCGGGTAACCAGGTCGCGCTGGTGCACATCGGCGACTCCCGCGCCTATCTGCTGCGGGACGGCAGCCTCTTCCAGATCACGCACGACCACACGCTGGTGCAGTCGCTCGTGGACGAGGGCCGCATCAGCCCCGACGAGGCCGCGTCCCACCCGCAGCGGTCCCTGCTGCTGCGGGCGCTTGACGGACGCGGCGAGGTCGACCCCGACCTGTCCCTCCGGGAAGCCCAGGTCGGCGACCGGTACCTGCTGTGCTCGGACGGCCTGTCCGGCGTCGTCACAGCGGAGACGATCTTCCAGGTGCTGACGGACGTGGACGATCCGGAGCAGGCCGTCCGGCAGCTCGTCGACCTGGCGAACCGCGGCGGCGGCCCCGACAACATCACCTGCGTGGTCGCCGACGTCATCGACCTGGAGCGCCAGCCGCCGACGGGCGGGCCTGGGCACGCGGTGGGCGCGGCGGCCAACGCGTCGCCGCCGGAGCCGCCGGGCGGGGGACCGGGCGCGAACACGACCACGGCCGACACGCCGGCGGGACGCGCCGCGCAGCTCCGCGACACCAGGCCGCAGCCGCCGGTCGCCGTGGACGAGATGCCCCCGCCGCCCGCGCCCGCGCCGATGAGCGACCCGATGGGCGGCCCGCCGATGGCGGGCGGAGCGATGCAGCAGGCGCCGATGCGGGTGCGGCGGGGCGGCGCCCGCCGGTGGACGTGGCTGGTCGTCGTCGCGGGCGTGGTCGTCGTCGGTGTCGTGGCGGGCGGGTTCGTGCTGATGCAGAACGTCCGCAACGGCTACTACATCGGCGAGGAGAAGGGCCAGGCCGTCCTGTTCCGGGGGACGCCGCAGTCGGTGCTGGGCTTCGACATGTCCCGCAAGGCGAACACGAAGAACCTGCAGCCGATCATGGTCGAGGACCTCCCCCAGGACCTCCAGCAGCAGGTGAAGGACACCTACACCGTGGACGGCCCCGGCGAGTGGAAGATGCTGGTCGACCGCGTCTGCAAGTACAGCATCGTCAACCTGTCCGGCAAGGTGTCCGTCGTGCGCGGCCGGGCGCAGCAGGACTGCAAGGAAGACGTCAAGCCCACCGACGTCCGGTTCTCCGAGCTGACCGTGTCCGACGCGGGCGCGATCGCGAAGGGCACCGTCAAGGACATCATCGGCCGGGACGGCGCGCAGGCCAGGCTCAAGGAGATGACGGACCGCCGCGACAAGTGCAACCAGCGCGCCCCCGACAAGCCCGCGGACTGTCCCTCCAACGGAGGGAAATCGTAGATGCAGTCGATCGGGGAGCAGATCAGGGCGCGCCTGCCGTACCAGCGGCGCAACGCGGCCTCGTTCGCCCTGCTGATCTTCGCGATGGTGCTGACGCTGTCGGCGTTCGCGGAGGTCGGGCTGGCCCGTGACGGCTACATCCCCGCCGGCCTGTTCGTGTACGGCGGCGGCCTCGCCGTGCTGGCGCTCGCCGCGTACTTCGTCCAGATGAAGTTCACCCCGTACGCCGACCCGCTGCTGCTGCCGCTGTCGGTGGCGCTGAACGGCATCGGGCTCGCGATGATCTACCGGCTGGACCTGGACACCAGCGACGACCGCAAGGCCGCCGCGCTCGCGGGCAAGAAGGTCGTGGCGGACGCCGCCGACGCGCCCAGCCAGCTGATGTGGACGTTCGTCGGCATCGTCCTGTTCGTCGCCGCGGTGCTGATCATGCGGGACACCGACAAGTCCGACGCCCCGCTGTCGTTCACCCCGAAGACCGCGCAGCGCTACACGTACCTGATCGGCCTCACCGCCGTCATCTTCCTGCTGCTGCCGATCGTCCCCGGCATCGGCGCGGAGATCAACGGCGCGCGGGTGTGGATCCAGCTCGGTCCGTTCTCCGTCCAGCCGGGCGAGTTCGCCAAGCTGCTGCTCGTCGTGTTCTTCGCCGGCTACCTGGTGAACAAGCGGCAGGCGATGTCGCTGATCGGCAAGAAGATCGGGCCGCTCAGCGTGCCCCGGGCCCGCGACCTCGGCCCGATCATGGTGCTCTGGTTCTTCTCGCTCGGCGTCCTGTTCGTGCAGAAGGACCTCGGCACCGCGCTGCTGTTCTTCGGCCTGTTCATCTCGATGCTGTACATCGCGACGCAGCGGGTGTCGTGGGTGGTGATCGGCGTCGGGCTGCTCGCGGCGGGCGTGTTCGTCGCGACGCTGCTGCCGTTCATGGGCCACGTCAACCAGCGCATCGACATCTGGCAGAACCCGAAGCCCTACTTCGACGGCGGCTGCCTGCTGGAGAGCGGCAAGGTCGTCCCCGTCAACCCCAACACCGAGATCTACAAGCGGTTCGACGCGCAGGGCTCGCCCTCGCCCGGCTTCTCGGCCTGCGCCGAGCTCGGCGGCTCGTACGCCGACAGCGCGCAGCTGATGAAGGGCCTGTTCGCGCTCGCGCAGGGCGGCATCCTCGGCACCGGGCTCGGGCAGGGCGAGCCGTGGCGGACGCCGCTGTCGTTCAGCGACTTCATCTTCGACTCGATCGGCGAGGAGCTCGGGCTGACCGGGCTGATGGTGCTGCTGCTGATCTACGCGCTGATCGTGCAGCGCGGGATGAAGACCGCCGTGGCGGCGCGCGACCCGTTCCTGAAACTGTTCGCGGGAGGTGTCTCGTTCGTCCTGGCGCTCCAGGTCTTCGTGATCGTCGGGGGCGTCACCCGGCTCATCCCGCTCACCGGCCTGACGACGCCGTTCCTGTCCCAGGGCGGCTCGTCGCTGATGGCCAACTGGATCCTGATCGCGATCCTGGTGCGGATGAGCCATGACGCGCGCAAGCCCGCCCCGCAGGCGATCCAGGACGAGGGCATGACCCAGATCGTGAGCACGAGGTGATTTCCGTCCCATGAACATGGACAAGCCGGTTCGACGGGTGGCGATCTTCGCGTTGCTGCTGTTCTTCGGGCTGATGGCGCAGGTCAACTACGTCCAGGGGAGCCAGGCGGAGGATCTGCGCACCGACAGCAACAACGCCCGCCAGTACGCGGACGTGTTCAACTCGCCGCGGGGCCAGATCTCCGCGGGCGGCGAGGTCCTCGTGGTGTCGAAGGAGACCGGCAAGGACAACCCGAAGTACGGCCGGACCTACCAGGACGGCCCGATCTTCGCGCCGGTCACCGGGTACTTCAACGGGAACGCGACGCAGGTCGAGCGGGCGTACAACTCGCTGCTCGGCGGCAAGGACAAGCGGATCACGCAGCAGCGCTGGTTCGACACGTTCATCGGCAAGAAGGCGGAGGGCGCGAACGTCGAGCTGACGATCGACCCGGACGCGCAGCGGACGGCGTACGAGCAGCTGAAGGCGAAGACGCAGCAGGGCCGCCGCGGCGGCGCCGTCGTGATGGACGTGAAGACCGGCGCGCTCAAGGTGGCGGCGTCGTGGCCGTCCTTCGACCCGAACGAGGTGGCGCCGCAGACGGGCGAGAAGGGCGCGAAGCGGCTGGAGCAGCTGAACAAGGGCAGCGGCGTCATCCGGCCGCTGGTCGACAACGCGCTGAGCCAGACGTTCCCGCCGGGCTCGTCGTTCAAGACGGTGACGTCTGCGGTGGCGATGGAGCGGCTCAACCTCGACATCTCGTCCAACGTCCTCACCGGGCAGCTGGTCCTGCCGGAGTCGGGACGACCGCTGCCGAACTCGCACGACAGCGGCAGCTGCGCCGGCACCGCCCCGCTGAAGGGCGCGTTCGCCGAGTCGTGCAACACCTCGTTCGCGAAGATGGCGCTCGACATGGGCATCCAGCAGCTCCACGACGGCTCGGCGAAGTTCGGGTTCGGGGAGCGCATCAAGATGGAGCCGGACATGTTCGCGGCCGAGAGCGCGGTCCCGACGTCGGTCACGGACGCGAAGGGCCAGACGATCCAGACCGGCAAGGACGGGACGGCCCGCTCCGGCATCGGCCAGGAGAACGTGCGGGCCACGCCGCTGCAGATGGCGATGGTCGCGGCGGCGGTCGCCGGCGGCGGCAAGATCATGAACCCGTACGTGGTGCAGAAGGTGCGGGCCAAGGACCAGAGCGAGCTGTACAACGCGTCCCCGAAGGAGTTCGGGGAGGCGATGAGCGGCGAGCACGCCGACCAGCTCGCGGAGATGATGCGGGCCGTGATCACGGAAGGCACCGCGAAGAACCTGCAGGGCATGCGGATCGCCGGTAAGACCGGTACCGCCGAGCAGGATCCGGCGTCCGGAATCCCGAACTCCCGCTGGTTCGTCGGGTTCAGCCCGATCGAGAACCCGCGCTACGCCTTCGCCGTGGTGACCGAGGGTCCGAACGACGGCGCGACGAATGCCGGTCCGATCGCAGGGGCGATCATGTCCAAGGTCTTGAAGAAGTGAGCACGGGCCTCGTCCTGAACGGGCGGTACCGGCTGCTGGAGCGGCTGGCCGTCGGCGGGATGGGCGAGGTCTGGCGGGCGTCCGACGAGGTGGCCGGCCATCCGGTCGCGGTGAAGCTGCTGCGCCGGGAGTTCGTGTCGGACATGTCGGCGCGCGGGCGGTTCGAGTCGGAGGCCCGGTTCGCTGCGGAGCTGCGGCATCCGGGGATCGCGCGGGCGTACGACTTCGGTGAGCAGAACGGCCGGACGTACCTGGTGATGGAGCTGGTGGCGGGCGAGCCGCTGGACGGGATCCTCGCGCGGGACGGCGGGCTGCCGCTGGAGGCCGTCCTCGACCTGCTGGTGCAGGCGGGGCGGGCGCTGACCGTCGCGCACCGGGCGGGGGTCGTGCACCGGGACGTCAAGCCCGCGAACCTGATGGTGTCGCCGGACGGCGTCCTGAAGATCACCGACTTCGGGATCGCGCGGCAGCTCGCGGCGGCGTCGCAGACCGCGACCGGGATGGTCATGGGGACGGCGCACTACATCTCGCCCGAGCAGGCGCAGGGGTTGAAGCTGACGCCGTCCGCCGACCTGTACTCGCTGGGCGTGGTGGCGTACGAGTGCCTGACGGGCGCGCCGCCGTTCGACGGCTCCACGCCGGTGGAGGTCGCGCTGCGGCACGTCCGGGAGGCGCCCGCGGAGCTGCCGGCGCGGTTCCCGCCGGACGCCCGCGAGCTGATCATGGAGATGCTGGCGAAGCACCCCGCGGGCCGTCCGGCCGACGCGGGGACGGTCGCCGACCGGGCCCTGGCGATCCGCACGAGGCTCAGCACGGGCCGGCCGATCGGGGCGGACGTTCGGCACCCTCCGGCGGCCCGACCCAATATTGTTACCCAATCGACTGCTTTGTCTGGATTTGACGGACCCGAGGCGGCGGATAACCTCACCAGGGGGCCGGCGCGCCGGCACGCACGCCCCGGCAGGCGTCCGGCACGGGCGTACACCTCCGCCGCGGCCGTGCTGCTGGTCGTCACGGCCATCGTCATCGGGTCGCTGTGGAAGGGGTTCGCCTTCGCCGGATCCGGCGGGGACGAACGGGACCCGCCCGGCGCCCCGGCCACAAGGCCCGTCGGGGACGGCAGCGTCGACGTCCCGGGCACCGCGCCGGGCAGCTCGGCCAGGCACCGGTCCCGTGTCACACCCAGGCCAACTGTCACGCAAGGGCCGCGGACGCATAGGATCCGTCCGTCAACGCCGGGGACCCGCCAGACGTCCCCTTCACAGAAGCCATCTACGAATCCGCACAGGGCGACGCCCACCGCCCCAGACCCAACACCCACACCGACGGGGAGCGCCACGACTCCGTCAACTCCGAGCCCGGATCCCTCTCCGACACAGAGCGGGAAGCTAGGTTCGGAGGACAAGGTGTAGACGTACGAGGGAAAGTGCACATATGAGTCAACCTCGGCTGCTCGGCGGCCGCTACGAGCTCGAGACGGTGATCGGGCGGGGCGGCATGGCCGAGGTCTACCGTGCCCGGGACCTGCGCCTTGATCGCGTCGTCGCGGTCAAGACGCTGCGGTCCGACCTGGCCCGTGACCCCACGTTCCAGGCCCGGTTCCGGCGCGAGGCCCAGTCGGCCGCGTCGCTGAACCACCCCTCGGTCATCGCCGTGTACGACACCGGCGAGGACATGATCGGCGACAACTCCATCCCGTACATCGTGATGGAGTACGTGGACGGGAGCACGCTGCGCGACCTGCTTCGGGAGAACCGCGCGCTGCTCCCCGAGAAGGCGCTGGAGGTCACCGACGGGATCCTCCGCGCCCTGGACTACAGCCACCGCGGCGGGATCGTCCACCGCGACATCAAACCGGCCAACGTGATGCTCACCCGGCAGCACGAGGTCAAGGTCATGGACTTCGGCATCGCCCGCGCGATGGCCGACACCGCCGCCACGATGACGCAGACCGCGCAGGTCATCGGCACCGCGCAGTACCTGTCGCCGGAGCAGGCGCGCGGCGAGCGCGTCGACGCCCGCAGCGACATCTACTCGACCGGGTGCGTCCTGTACGAGCTGCTGACCGGCAAGCCGCCGTTCACCGGCGACTCCCCGGTCGCGATCGCGTACCAGCACGTCCGGGAGGAGCCCGTCCCGCCCTCGCAGGTCGATCCGCAGATCCCGCAGTGGGCGGACGCGATCGTGCTGAAGGCCATGGCGAAGGAGCCAGACAACCGTTACCAGAACGCCACGGAGTTCCGGCAGGAGATCCAGCGCGTGCTGCAGGGGCAGCCGGTGGCGTCCACCGCCGCGTCCACGATGCTCATGGGCGGGCAGCCGCAGGGCACCCAGGTCATGGGCGGCTACCCCGGCCCGGCACGCACCCAGGTGCGGCGCCCGCCGGACGACTACGGCCTCCCGCCCGCCCGCTACGACGACGACATGCCCGACCGCGGCGGCGCCGGCAAGAAGGCCGCGCTGTGGGTCGGCCTCGCCGTGCTGTTCATCGGCGGCGCGGCGCTCATCGGCTGGATGATGAGCGGCGGTGGCGGCGGATCCGACCAGGTCGCGATCCCGCAGAGCATCGTCAACACCACCCAGAGCGACGCTACCGAGCAGCTCACCAAGCTCGGCTTCAAGGTCGGCGAGCCGAAGTCGGAGTACAGCGACGAGGTCCGGAAGGGCTACGTCATCAGCTCCGACCCGCGGCCCGGCACGCAGGCGGCCAAGGGCGCGTCGGTGACGCTGCTGGTCTCCAAGGGCAAGAAGCCGCCCACGGAGATCGAGGTCCCGGACGTGACCGGCAAGCCGTACAGCGCGGCCAAGACGATCCTGGAGGAACGCGGGTTCGACGTCGAGAAGAAGGTCGAGTCGAGCGACAGCGTCCCGCGCCTGAACGTCATCAGCACCGACCCGCCCGGCGGCTCGAAGGCCCCGAAGAACTCGACCGTCACGGTCGTCGTCTCCAACGGCCCGTCGAACCTCAAGGTGCCGAACCTGTTCAACAACAGCCAGCGCGCCGCCTGCGCCAAGCTGGAGGGCCTCGGCCTGCGCTGCAACGTGGAGAAGGGCCCGGCGCCGCCGGACAAGCCCGTCGCCCCCGGCTTCGTCTACGACCAACAGCCGACCCCGGACGCGACGGTCGCCCCGGGCGACACCGTCACGATTTTCGTGGCGCAGAAGCAGCAGAACCCGCCGCCCACCGGGGACCCCACCTTCCCCTTCCCACCCGGCGGCGACGGGTAAGCCTGCTTATTGCGTTTTCTCCTCCTTCGGCCCTAGCGGGCCTCCATCGTCGAGCAACGCGCGCGATCGCTGCATCGCTCCGGCTCGCCTGGCGGCTCGCTGCGCGATCAGGTTCTCGCTTCGCTCGAACCTGCCTTCGGTCGCGATCGCAGCGTTGAGGTTGTTGCAGGCTGAGGTGCCGGTTGCGGTGGTCGCGTCCGGTGGCTGGGGTGGGTGCGTCCGGTGGTGCAGCTCTGCGGATCACCATCGCTGACCTGCGTGTCCGGCGGCAGACCGGAGCGATGTGCGAGAGATCTGAAAATTTCGGTTGAAATCCGTAACGTCTCAAGGTCTAGTGACGAAGACCATAACGAGGGCTTCCGCCATTGCCCCCGAGTGGCGGAAGCCCTCTTGCTTATTGCTTGCTCTCCTCCTTCGGGCCTTGGCGGCCCTCCATCGTCGAGCAACGCGCGCGATCGCTGCATCGCTCCGTCTCGCCTGGCGGCTCGCTGCGCGATCAGGTTTCTCGCAGGCTCGAAACCTGCCTTCGGACGCGATCGCAGGCGTTCAGGTTGTTGCGGGGTTGCGGTGGCGGGCTGGGGCGGGTGCGGTCGGTGGCTGGTGGTCAGCGATCTGCTCGGTGCGTCCCGGTGGCGGCGCAGGTGGTTAGCCAGTTGGTTAGGAGTTGGTGGCCGCCGGTGGAGAGGATCGACTCGGGGTGGAACTGGACGCCCTCGATCGGGCGGGTGCGGTGGCGTAGGGCCATGATGACGCCGTCGGGGGTTCGGGCCGTTACGTCCAGGGTGTCGCGGGGGACGGTTTCCGGGTCTACGGCGAGCGAGTGGTAGCGGGTCGCGGGGAGCGGGTCGGGGAGGTCGCGGAAGACGCCCTTGCGGTCGTGGACGATCTCGCTCGTGAAGCCGTGGACGATCTCCGGGGCGCGGGAGGTCGTGGCTCCGTAGGCGTGGGCTATCGCCTGGTGGCCCAGGCAGACGCCCAGGAGGGGTGTGCCGTTGTGGTCGGCGGCCCGGACGAGGTCCAGGCAGATCCCTGAGTCGGCGGGGTGGCCGGGGCCGGGGCTCAGCAGCACGCCGTCGGCGGACGCGGCGTCCTGGAGGGTGACGTCCGAGCGGTCCTTGACCTCGCAGGCGGCACCGAGTTCGAGCAGGTACTGGACGATGTTGTAGACGAAGCTGTCGTGGTTGTCGACGACGAGGATGCGCATGGCGGATCAGCCCGGGGTGCGTGAGCCGGACGGGCTCGGACGGTCGACGACGCCGTGGTCGAACTGCAGCTTGGGCTCTACCCACGGGAACACGACGTACCAGAAGACGACGGCTATGGCGATGATGAGGCCGAGCGCCGTGGCGGTCTTGGTCTGCCATTCGCCCGGCAGGTGGCGCCAGATCCACGCGTACACGGGTGCCTCCTAGGTTCCGGCGGCCGGCTGCCGTGTCTGGCTCGCCGGGTTCACCCGGGGCAGCGCGGACGCCAGCTCACCGAAGATGATCATTCGTTCGGCGGCGGAGTACTTGGGGTGGCAGGTGGTGAGCGTGATCAGCGGCTCGGTCGGCTTGCGCTTCGGGTGTCGCGGGACGGGCGCGGTCACCTCCGTCGCCGACGGCTTCACGATGTCGCGGCCGGTGACCGTGTAGACGTACTGCTTGTCCCGGGTGTCGATGAGGATCTTGTCGCCGCGGCGCAGCTCGCCGAGCCGGTTGAACGGCGCGGAGTAGGTCGTCCGGTGGCCGGAGACCACGAAGTTGCCGACCTGGCCGGGGAGCGCGGTGCCGGGGTAGTGGCCGGGGCCCTTGCGGAGGTCCTTGCGCTCCACGCCCTCGATGATCACGAAGCGGTAGTCCTTCCCGAAGCGGGGGATGCGGATCATCGCGAGGCCCTTGCCGAGCTTCACCCGCTCGGTGGTGACCTTGCTCCAGTCCTTCAGGAGCTCGTCGCCGAGGCGGTCCTGCTGGCCCTGGGTGTAGCGGCCGGTGCCCCACAGCGAGTAGGTCACGAAGAGCATCACGATGAGTCCGGCGGTGATGCACAGCTCGCCCATGCCACGGATGACCATCCGCACCGCGCGTCCTCCTCCGTCGGGGGCCGGGCTAGCCGCCGGCCGGCACCGTAGCGTGCTTCATCGTCACGTTGCCGGTGTAGGGCGGCAACGTGGCGCGTTCCACGGTCCGCACCGAATAGCCGAGCCCGTAGGCGCGGACGTACTTCTGGTAGATCGCGATCTCGCGGGACGCGCCGAGCGCCGCGCGGAGCCGTTCCGGGTCGCCGGCCGCGGTGATCCGGAACGGCGGGGAGTACACGACGCCCTGCAGGATCAGCGTATTGCCCACGCAGCGCACCGCGCTCGTCGAGATCACCCGCTGGTCCATGATCTGCATCCCGGTGGCGCCGCCGGCCCACAGCGCGTTGACGACGGCCTGCACGTCCGCCTGGTGGACGACGAGGTCGTCAGGACGGACGCCGCGCGGCAGATCACCGGACTCCGGCAGCGGCGCGTCGTCCAGCGACACCCGGACGGCGGTGCCCTCGAGCGGGGTGAATCCGGCGCGGGACGCCATCCGGTCGGCCTCGGACTGGGCGTGTTTCACGCGGGCATCGTGACGTCCGGCCTCGCGGGAGATACCGTCGACCTCGTGGCGGAGGCGCCGGTACTCGGCGCGCTCCTGACGGCTCCGGTGCTGCTCGGCGGCGATGAGCTCGGTGATCCGCGTACGACCCTGCTCGCGCAGGCTCGTGCCGCGGGCCGTGCTCGCGCTCGCCGCGAACAGGGTTCCCGCGAGGAGCGTGAGAACTGGGATGATGCTTCCCCACGCTGGAAGCCGTACTCTGCACACCAGCGACTACGCTAACCGACAAAACACCCATGCGCGGTCCGGCGCTCCGGCCGCCGGACGCCCGAGGAGATCGAATCCACCGTGGCCAAGTCCAAAGTGCGCAAGAAGGCCGTTTACACGCCCCCGCAGAAGTCCAAGGCCCCGGAGGTCAGCCCGCGCTGGCTGGTGCCCACGATGGTCGGCCTGTGGCTCGTCGGCCTGATCTGGATCGCCGTCTTCTACGTGACGGCCAGCACCGGCACCGACGTGCCGTACATGACCGACCTGCACAACTGGAACCTCGGCATCGGCTTCACGGCGATCATCCTCGGCGTGATCCTGTCGACCCGGTGGCGCTGACCGTAGGTTATCCACAGGCCGGGCATCTCCCACCCCGGTTTTCCCCAGGTTTTCCACAGCGAGTTTCCGGACGCACCGCGGCCTGACCAGGCGCGGTGTGGCCGGGGGCCGACCGTGTCGTGGACGTGGTCGCCCTGTCGTGGACGTGGTCACGGTCTTCGCGGTAGCCGTTCGCCGGAATGGCACGTTCCAGTCGGGTGCGGAAGTGCCAGGACGCCGCCGCCCGTGGGCTGGTGGGGCGGGAGCGGCGGCGTCCGCGCTTGCCAGGGGTCAGGTCGCCGGGCTCAGATCCGCCGTTCTGACCAGGACCAGGGTCGCGAGCAGGGCGAGGGTGAGCAGCGGCGCCGCGATGTGGATCAGGCGCCGCCGCGCCTCCGGAGCGTAGGCGTACGCGGCGGCGAGCGCCGCGCCGACCACGAGCCCGCCGACATGCCCCTGCCAGGAGATGTTCGGCACCGAGAACGTGATGATCAGGTTGATCACCAGCAGGAACACGATCGGCCCGACCGGGCCGCCGAGCCGCCGTCCGATCACGAAGTAGGCGCCGAAGAGGCCGAAGATGGCGCCGGACGCGCCGACGGCCGAGTCCTGCGGGGCGCCGACCAGGTACAGCAGCACCGATCCGCCCAGTCCCGACAGCACGTACAGGACGATGAAGCGCCACCGTCCGAGCACCTGCTCCAGCGCGGGACCGATCGCCCACAGCGCCCACATGTTGAACAGGATGTGGGTGATGCCGAACGACCCGCCGCGCTGGTGCAGGAACATCGTGGTGAACAGCCGGTACCACTCGCCCTCGGCGACGCCGCCGACCTCCCCGTTCGGCAGCACGGCCCGGCCGAGCATCATGAACTCCCACACGACGCGCCACGACGCCAGCTCGGCGAGGTACGCCGCCACGCACGCGCCGATGAGCGTGTACGTGACGACCGGCACGGCGGACGTGGCGGCCCGCGCGCCGAGGGGCGTCCGGGGAACGGCCCGGCGGACGCCCCGGTTGCCTTCGGCGACGCACTCGACGCACTGGTGCCCGACCGCCGCGTCCCGCATGCACTCGGGGCAGATGAAGCGGTCGCACCGGGTGCAGCGCACGTAGGTCTCCCGCCCGGGATGCCGGTAGCAGGTCGGCACCGAGGTCTCGGGAGCGGGACTGTGGTCTGTGCTCATCTAGGGCTCCGTAGGGCCGTCGCGAGGTCTCACCCGTCTCGGGGTCCGGCCCGCCTCGGGCCGCACCCCTCGTGGGGTCTCACCGTATGAAACGACTAACGGCGCTCGATCGTCACCGACTGGAGGACGACGTCCTTCTCCGGACGGTCCTGGCGGCCGGTCTTGACCTTGCCGATCTCGTCGACGACGTTCGTGCCCTCGATGACCTTGCCGAAGATGGTGTGCCGGCCCGTCAGGTGCTGGGTGTGCCCGACACTGAGCGTGATGAAGAACTGCGAGCCGTTCGTTCCGGGCCCGGCGTTCGCCATCGCCAGCAGGTACGGCTTGTTGAACTTCAGGTCAGGGTGGAACTCGTCCTTGAACTCGTAGCCCGGGCCGCCGGTGCCGGTGCCCAGCGGGTCACCGCCCTGGATCATGAACTGGTCGATGACCCGGTGGAAGACGGTGCCGTCGTAGAGCGGCGCGTCGGACTTCTGCCCCGTCCGCGGATCGTGCCAGGTCTTGTTCCCTTCTGCCAGGTCGACGAAGTTCGCCACCGTCTCCGGCGCCTGCTCCGGGTACAGCTGGACGACGATCGTCCCGAGCGACGTGTTGAGGTTCGCGAAGATCTCGTTGGCCACGCTGGCCGCCTCCTCGTGAGTGGGTTATGTGACGTCTGACGGCGTGGTCGCGGTCATGCCCGAATATGTCACGCTGGGTGGTCGAATGGTCGCGCGTTCAGGGTTTACCCCCCGGTCTCTGGGAAGGCTGCATGACAGGACCTCGCAAACAGGGAGGTTAGCGTGTCCCTAATGATCAGTATCCGCCAGAAGCCGCAGGAGGACGGTCTGACACGGTTCGGACGCGTCCAGGAGACGGCCCGCCAGGGCGCCGACATGTGTCGGCAGGGCGCGGCCACCGCGGCCGAGCGGATCGGGCCCGCCGCGGGTGAGCGCGTCATGGTCGTCCGCGGCTGGAGCGCACCGAGGCTCCGGCAGGCCGCCCAGTATGTGGAGACCGGGCTGGCCCCGCGGGTGAGCACGTTCTTGAGCGATGTCGCCCACCGGGTGGAGCCGCCGAAGCCGGCCCGGCCCGGGCGCGGTGCCCTCATGGCGATGATGGGGGTGGTCGCCGCCGTCGGCGTGGCCGGTGCGGTGGCGACGCGGCGCGGCGCCATCCGCGACCTCACCAAGGGTTCTGGTGACCATGCGGGGGACGCCACGTCGGCCGACTCCATGACGGTCAGCGGCTCCGATGTCGACGGTCAGGTGCATTCTCCGCACTGAGCCCTTCCAGGCTTCAGGAGACTCACCGAAGGGCTCGGTCATCCACGACCGGGCCCTTCGCCGTGCGCCGGTCCATTGGGGCTGGCCTTTCGCGGTGCGCTGGTCCATCGCGTCCCGCCCGTCCCGGGGGTTGCTACCAACCGGTACGGTGAACGCCATGTCGCGGAAACGCTCGATTCGGCAGGCGCTGGCGGCCGGGGCCGGGCAGCGCGCCCGCCAGGGCGTTCACATCGCCGTGCACCGCGCCTTGGAGTGGGTCCAGCGGCACGGTGAGATCACCCCGCACACGCCCGGCCGCCGCAGGTTCGCCTACCTGGGCGAGGGCGCGTGCATCGGCTTCCCGGTCGGCGCGATCTACGGCGAGCCGTGGATCTCGATCGGCGACCACACGCTCGTCGGCACGCACGTCACGATCTCGGCGGGCTTCGTCCCCGGCCTCGACCTCGGGCCGGACGTCGTCGTCCGGATCGGCGGGAGCTGCTCGATCGGACGCGGCACTCATATCGTCGGCCACCAGTCCATCGAGATCGGCGACGACGTCTTCACCGGGCCGAACGTCTACATCACCGACCAGAACCACTCCTACGGCGACCTGCACACGCCGATCGGACGGCAGTGGCCGGAGAACAATCCCGTCGTGATCGGCGACGGGTGCTGGATCGGGACCGGCGCGATCATCCTCCCGGGCACCCGGCTCGGCCGGAACGTCGCGGTCGCGGGCGGGGCCGTCGTCCGGGGCGAGTTCCCCGACCACGCGGTGATCGGCGGCGTCCCGGCCAAGGTCCTGCGCAGCCACGACAGGGAGAACGGCTGGCAGCCGCCGCTGCGCAGCGACCCGCTCATGTCGCTGGACGAGCTCGCGGCCCTCTCCGTCAACGGCCTGGAGGGCCTCCAGATCCTCCAGGACAAGCTCCGCGAGGAAGCCGTCCGGCGCGACGGCGGGGTCCAGCGCGACAGCGCGCTCCTCCGCGACGGCGGGGTCCGGCGCGACGACGGCGTGCTCCGCGACGATGGCGTCCTCCGCGAAGAGGCCGGCTGACAGGGACGCGGCAAGCAACGGCGAGCAAACGGCGAGCGAAGAGCCCCGCCTTGTGGGGCGGGGCTCCTGGGTTTCGCTGGTCAGTCGGTCAGTTGTAGCGGGCGGTGCGACGGTCGCCGCTGTCGCGGCGGTCGGACGTGTACGAGCCGCCTCGGCGGTTGCCGTGAGAGCCGCCGCCGGTGCGCGGGCCTCCGCCCGTCCGGGAGCCGCCTCCGGTGCGGGGCCCGCCCCCGCGGCGCTCGCCGCCGCCGGAGTGGGAACCGCGGTGCTCGCCGTCGCGGGACTCGAAGGAACCGCTGCGGGGCTCGAAGGAGCCGCCGCGCCGGCGTCCGTCCTGGCGGTCGAACGAGCGCGGGCCGCGTCCGCCGCGGCGTCCGCCCGAACGGCCCCGGCCGCCTCCGCCGCCCTCGCGGCGCGGGCGCTCGGGGATGATCGGCTCCTCGATCGGGATGCCCGACGGCGGCCGGGCGCCGGTCAGCTTGACCAGCTCCGTGTCGCCGGTGGTGACCCGGACGCGGGGCGCGTTGATGCCCGCGCGCCGCGTCATCGCGGACGTGGCGCGCACCTGGTGCGGCAGGACGAGCGTGACGACGGTGCCGCTCTCCCCGGCCCGGGCCGTACGGCCCGCGCGGTGCATGTAGTCCTTGTGGTCGGCCGGCGGGTCGACGTGCATGACGAGGGTCACGTCGTCCACGTGGATGCCCCGGGCCGCGACGTCGGTCGCGACGAGCACGCTGATCGAGCCCTCGCGGAACTCGGCGAGCGTGCGGGTGCGCAGGCCCTGGCTCTTGCCGCCGTGCAGCCCCGCGGCGCGGACGCCGGCCTGGGTGAGCTGCTTGGCGAGCCGGTCGACGCCGTGCTTGGTGCGGGCGAACAGGATCGTCCGGCCCTCGCGGTTGGCGATCTCGGCGGTGACGGCGGCCTTCTCCTTCGGCGCGACCAGGAGCAGGTGATGCTCCATCGTGTCGACGGACTCGTCCACCGGGCCGATCGCGTGCGTCACCGGGTTGTTCAGGTACCGCTTGACCAGGACGTCCACGTCCTTGTCGAGGGTGGCGGAGAACAGCAGGCGCTGCCCGCCGGGCTTGGCGGCGTCGAGGATGTCGGTGACGTCGGGCAGGAAGCCCATGTCGGCCATGTGGTCGGCCTCGTCCAGCACGCAGATCTCGATGTCGGACAGGTCGCAGGCGCCCTGCCGCATCAGGTCCTTGAGCCGGCCGGGCGTGGCGACCAGGACCTCGACGCCGCGGCGCAGCGCGTCGATCTGCTTGAACATCGAGGTCTGGCCGATGACGGTCTTGAAGCGCAGGCCGAGCCCGCGGCCGAGCGGCTCCAGGTTGGTCTGGACCTGCTGGGCCAGCTCGCGGGTCGGGACCAGGATCAGCGCCAGCGGGCGCTTCGGGGCGGCCTTGCGGCCGGAAAGACGGGTGAGGAGCGGCAGGCCGAACGCCAGGGTCTTGCCGGAGCCGGTCTTGCCGCGTCCGAGGACGTCGCGTCCCGCCATGACGTCGGGGATCGCGGCGGCCTGGATGGGGAACGGCGCCTCGATGCCCTGGCGGACGAGAGAGCTCACCAGCACCGGCGGGAGGCCGAGCTCGGCGAACGTGGGAACCCGGTCGTCGCCCGTGGTGGCGGGCATGGACGGGTTCTGTGCAGCGTCAGCTGTGGTCACGCATTACCTTCCGAGAGGGGGGCACGTCTCGGGAGGCACCACGATCCGCGTGGGCTGCAAGGACGAGCCTGACGCCAAGGGGCGTCGAAGAATGATTCCTAGAGTCTAACGTCGGCGGGGCACCTCGTTATGCCCCGCCTCTGCCGGAACATTCAAGCTCACTCGTCCATCGGGGTTTCAGCAGGCGCAGGAAACGGCGCCGACGGGTGCGGTGAGCGGGTCGGGGGAGCGGCGCGTGACGGTCCCCGGGGCGGTCTCCACGGGGAGCCCTTCGCGGGCCCAGTACTCGAATCCGCCGATCATCTCCTTGACCGGATAGCCGAGCTTCGCGAACTCCAGGGCGGCCCTCGTGGCGCCGTTGCAGCCGGGTCCCCAGCAGTGGACGACCACGGTCCTGCCGTGCGGGATCAGCGACGCGGCACGTCCGGCGATCTCCGGGGTCGGCAGGTGAATCGCGCCGGGGATGTGCCCCTGCTCCCAGCTCTGCGTGCCGCGCGCGTCGACGACCACGATCGTGTCACGGCCGAGGTCGTCGGCGACGTCGGACACGTCCGTCTCGAACGACAGGCGGGCGGCGAAATGCCGGACGGCCTCCTCCTTGGACGCGGGCAGGAAGTCGGTCATGTGGCGCTCCTTGAGCCGGGAATCTCGTACGGCCCCATGCTGCGCGGCGGGCGCACCGTCGCGGAAGCGGCCAGATCGCCGACTATCGATAAGATTTCGCCATGGTGGCGATCGCTCCCCCCGCCCGCCGGCACACGGTGTCGGTGCTGACGTTCGACGGCATGTCGCCGTTCGAGCTCGGCTCGGTCATCGAGGTGTTCGGGCTGCCGCGGCCCGAGCTGGACGTGCCCTGGTACGACCTGCGGGTCTGCTCGCCGGAACGCGGTCCGATACGAGCGGTCGGCGGCTTCACGATGACCACCGAGCATGGCCTGGCGGAGTTCGCGGCCGCCGACACGGTGATCGTCGTCGCCGTCCCCGACGTCCGGGACGATCCCCCGCCCGACATCGTCGAGGCACTCCGGCGGGCGCACGCGCGAGGAGGCCGCGTCGTGTCGATCTGCTCGGGCGCGTTCGCGCTCGCGGCGGCCGGCCTGCTGGACGGACGCGAGGCCACCACGCACTGGCGGTACGCCGACCTGCTACGGCGCCGCTATCCGAACGTGCGCGTGAACCCGGACGTCCTCTACGTGGACGGCGACGACGTGCTCACCGGGGCGGGCAGCGCCGCCGGGCTCGACATGTGCCTGCATCTCGTCCGGAAGGACCACGGCGCCCGGATCGCGAACATGGTCGCGCGGCGGCTGGTCGTCCCGCCGCACCGGGAGGGTGGGCAGGCGCAGTTCGTGGAGGCCGCCGTGACGCCTCCGGCGGACGACGACGCGGTCGCGCGCAGCATGGCGTGGGCGCTCGCGCATCTCGCCGAGCCGATCACGGTCGCGCGCCTGGCCCGGGAGGCGGGCCTCGCGCCACGCACGTACATCCGGCATTTCAACCGCCAGACGGGGACGAGCCCGCTCCGCTGGGTCATCGCCCAGCGGATCATGGCGGCGCTGCCGCTGCTGGAGGAGGGCCGCACACCGATCGAGGAGATCGGGGCGGCGGTCGGCTTCGAGAGCCCGGTGACGTTCCGGCACCATTTCGTCCGGGCGATGAAGACCTCGCCGTCCGCGTACCGGCGCACCTTCCGCGCGACGGCCGCGGCTCAGTGATCGCCCTCTTGGGCGAGGCTCAGTGATCGCCCTCTTGGGCGAGGCTGTCGAGACCGGTGAGCAGGCGCGCGACGTCCAGCCCGGTGTTCAGATAGTCGACGAAGACGTGATTGTTCAGCGCCCATTTCGACCGGCGGTACCGGATGAGGAACACCGCGTCGTCGGCCGGATATCCCATTCCGACAAGGCCCTGCGCGACGACGAGCCCGGACCGGTTGTAGCCCGAATGGCACCGGACGAGGACGCGCCTTCCCCGGCGGAGCGCGTCCACGGCGGTGTCCGACAGCCGGCACACGACCTCTAGCTGGTCGGCGGTCAACGGGGCGTCGGGCAATTCGGCGTAATGGTGTTCGACATTTGCTGGCGGGCCGTGGCCTTCGCGTTGATACAGGCTGATGACGGTGTCGAACTCGTCCGTCACAACTGCGGGGACGCGTTCTCCGGACGCGGTCGCGTAATGGTGCCCGCCCATCCACAGGCCAGGGACGATCTCA
This sequence comes from Actinomadura sp. KC06, assembly GCF_004348735.1. Classification (GTDB taxonomy): domain Bacteria; phylum Actinomycetota; class Actinomycetes; order Streptosporangiales; family Streptosporangiaceae; genus Spirillospora. Next base: position 23,059 of record NZ_SMKT01000071.1, on the reverse strand, counting down.
TTCCACGGATGCTCCGCGTCCGGCGCTCCCCGCCCCTTGACGCGCATCGTCCCAGGTCAGCCGTGGTGGACGGGAACCGGAACATGCCCGACAGAAACCGGGTCCTGGCGGTCGATCTCGCGGCACAGGACGGTGACCATCTCGTCGAAGGCCGCCGCGCCGTAACGCGAATGGAGGTCGGGGTAGACGTTCTTGCGGGCGGCCTCCCTGAGCATCCAGCGCAGATCGGTGTGCGCCACCTGCTGTCCGAGCGCCAACCGGTCATGCGCCTGCCGGGTCACCCGCAGCAGCTCCGGATGGGCCGCGGACTCGGTAAGGATCATGCGCGTCGCGTCCCTGATGTCCATGCCGGGAGTGTAGATCAGCCGATCCCCGGCGGCTCGGGCGACTTTGCAATGCCTGCCGAATTCGCCGCGTTCTCCCAGGTCAGTCGAATCTCGTGCTTCCTGGGTGCGGGGAGCGCGGTTACGATCACGCTGCTGGCACGTTCGTCCTGGATCAGAGCGATGCCGGTACCGGGGGGGCCGGGACGTTCCGCACCATTGCCGATCCAGTAGCACTGCCACAACCGAAGAACACCGAGAGGACCCCCCGCCATGCAAAGACGCATTCTCGGCGTGCTCGTCGCCGCATTCCTTGGCACCGCCACGGCGACCGCAGGTACGGCCACGGCATTCGCGTCCCCCGCGCAAGCTCCCGCACAGGCTCCCGCGCAGGCGAAAGTCAAGGCCGCCGACTTCACCGGGATCGTCGCCCTGAGCAACTGTTCCGGCTCGGTCGTGCGCACCCCCAACTCCGCCGACAGCGACCCCGCGATGGTGCTCACCAACGGCCACTGCATCGAGACGGGCATGCCGTCCGCCGGCCAGGTGATCACGAACCGGGCGTCCAGCCGGACGTTCACCCTCCTGAACTCCAGCGGGGGAAACCTCGGCACCCTGCGCGCGACGACGCTGCTGTACGCGACCATGACCGACACGGACGCGGCCCTGTACAAGCTCAACACCACCTACGCCCAGATCAAGCAGCAGTACAACACTCCTGCGCTGGAGATGGTGCTTCAGCGTCCGACCTCCGGCGGCACCCTGCACGTCGTCTCCGGCTACTGGAAGCGCATCTACACGTGCCAGCTCGACGGGTTCGCCTACCGCATCCGTGAGGCCGAGTGGACGTGGAAGGACGCGCTGCGTTACACGTCCCAGTGCAACGTCATCGGCGGGACGTCCGGCTCCCCGGCCGTCGACGGCGCGTCCGGCAAGGTCATCGGCGTCAACAACACCATCAACGAGAGCGGCGGCCGCTGCACCATGAACAACCCCTGCGAGGTCGACGAGCAGGGCAACGTCACGGTGCGCCGCCAGATCGGCTACGCCCAGCAGACCTACATCCTGGCCAACTGCATAGCCCCCGGAACCACCCTCGACTTCAACCGCTCCGGCTGCACCGCCCCCCGCGGCTAACGCCTACCGAAAGCGCCTCGCATCTCTCGCGTGAGAGATGCGAGGCGTCTTGTTTTCGCCAGGCTCGCAAGTATTTCGGCGCATGCCGACCGTGTCCATCCGATTCCCGAGCGTAGTCGCCAAGTATCCACACCGCCCGCATTCCGGCCAACACGTCAGGCCAGGGTCAGTGATTGTGGACGTGCTTGAGCTCGATGTCGAGCGCGAATGGCGAGATGACGGAGACCCGATCGTGGTGGACGCCGGTCGCGACGTATCGTCCGGTGGCGTCGTCGATCTCGTAGGTGTAGATCGCGAACGCCGGTGCGGTCTGGTCGGTCTCCACCCGCCAGAAGTGGCGAATACCCGCCTCCGCGTAAAGCTCTGGGTGTGACCGCCGGTCCTTGCGCTTGGTGGACGGCGACATCACCTCAACGACGAGGGTGACCAGGTGGGCAGGGATGGGACGTTCGTAAGGGTCGTGGTCAGTGGAGTACACGACGATGCCGAGGGCCATCTCGACCGGCTCGGCCTCGTCGTCGTCCAGGAGAACGTCCACGTCCGTGTCGACCTGCCAAGCAGCGGGAGCGGCGTCTTCTAGCCGAGTCGCCAGGCGCCGCGCGATGCGCTGATGAATCGGGCGAGGCCGTGGGCTCACGACGAGTTCTCCGTGGATGAGACTGACGCGCACCGGGAGATCTTCCGGTAGCGCTTCGAATTCTGCCCGAGTCCAGGTGTCGCCGGAGGGCAACGGAAGAGTCAGCGCGTGCATGGCCGGTAGCGCCTCCGGTCCGTTGGTGCAGGTACTTGGTCAGGGTACCCGTGTACCTCTCGAACGCCTGTGAGGGAGTTAACGACGGGCGGTAGTACTACAAGTCGTAGTATATTCCACGGGACGTAGTACTACAGCTTGTAGTAGATAGTCGGAGAGGCGGCCCGGGGTATGGACACGGTTGATATCGCGCGGTGGCAGTTCGGGATCACCACCGTGTACCACTTCCTGTTCGTGCCGCTGACGATCGGGCTGTCCGCGCTGGTCGCGGGGCTGGAGACGGCCTGGCTGCGGACGGGCAAGACCGCCTACCTGCGCGCCACCAAGTTCTGGGGCAAGCTCTTCCTGATCAACTTCGCGATGGGGATCGTCACCGGCATCGTGCAGGAGTTCCAGTTCGGCATGAACTGGAGTGACTACTCCCGGTTCGTCGGGGACGTCTTCGGCGCGCCGCTCGCGATCGAGGGGCTGCTCGCGTTCTTCGTCGAGTCGACGTTCCTCGGGCTGTGGATCTTCGGCTGGGACAGGCTGCCGAAGAAGGTCCACCTGGCCTGCATCTGGCTGGTGGCCATCGGGACGCAGCTTTCCGCGTTCTTCATCCTCTCCGCGAACTCCTGGATGCAGCACCCCGTCGGCTACCGGATCGACGAGGAGACCGGACGGGCCGTCCTCACCGACTTCTGGGCCGTCCTGACCAACCCGACGCACCTCGTCGCGTTCCCGCACACGATCACGGCGGCGTTCGTCACCGGCGGAATGTTCATGGCGGGCGTCAGCGCCTGGCACCTAGCGCGGCGGAAGAACGTGGAGGTGTTCCGGCCGTCGCTGCGGCTGGCGCTGGCCGTGACGGCGGTCGCGTCCATCGGCGTCGCGATCACCGGCGATCAGCAGGGCAGGGTCATGACCGAGCAGCAGCCGATGAAGATGGCCGCCGCCGAGGCGCTCTACGAGACCGAGCGGCCCGCCTCGTTCTCGATCTTGACGGTCGGGACGCCGGACGGCGACGAGGAGATCTTCGGGATCAAGGTGCCGCGCGTCCTGTCGTTCCTGGCCACCGGCACCTTCGACGGCGAGGTCGAGGGGATCAACGACATCCAGGCGGCCGAGGAGGCCCGGCACGGGCCGGGCGACTACCGGCCGTTCGTGCCCGCCATCTACTGGAATTTCCGGCTCATGGTCGGGGTCGGGATGCTCACCGCGCTCGTCTCGCTCGGCGGGCTGTGGCTGCTGCGGCGCGGACGCCTGCCGTCCAGCCCGTGGGTGTACCGGGTCGGAGTGCTGTCGCTGACGCTCCCGTTCATCGGCAACTCCGCTGGATGGGTCTTCACGGAGATGGGACGGCAGCCGTGGTCGGTGTACGGCGTGATGAAGACGTCCGCGAGCGTGTCACCGGGTGTGACGGCGTCGTCGATGCTCATCTCCGTCGTGTCGCTGACCGCGCTCTACGCCGTCCTCGCGGTCATCAACGCCGGGCTGATGCTCAAGTACGCCAAGGCCGGGCCGCCGTCCGAGGACGAGGCACTACCGCCCCCTTCCGACGATGACGGCTCCGATGACGACTCTGAGCGCTCGCTCGCGTTCGCCTACTGAGAGGGCAGGCCGGTCATGGAACTCACCACCGTCTGGTTCATCATCATCGCCTTCCTGTGGACGAGCTATTTCTTCCTGGAGGGGTTCGACTTCGGCGTCGGCATGCTGCTGCCCGTCCTCGGCCGCAGCGACGTCGAACGGCGCGTCGTCATCAACACCATCGGGCCCGTCTGGGACGCCAACGAGGTGTGGTTCATCGTCGCCGGCGCCGCCATGTTCGCCGCGTTCCCGGAGTGGTACGCGACCCTGTTCAGCGGCTTCTACCTGCCGCTTCTCGCCATTCTGCTGTCGCTGATCGTCCGGGGCGTCGCGTTCGAGTACCGGGGCAAGCGGGACGACGCGCGGTGGCGATCCCGGTGGGACAAGGCGATCTTCTGGGGCAGCCTCGTCCCCGCGTTCCTGTGGGGCGTGGCGTTCGCGAACATCGTCCGCGGCGTGCCGCTGGACGCCGACCACGAGTACGCCGGGACGCTGGCCGACCTGTTCAACCCGTACGCGCTGCTCGGCGGGCTCACCACGATGATCCTTTTCGTCTTGCACGGGGCGGTGTTCCTCGCGCTCAAGACGTCCGGGGACATCCGGGTGCGGGCCCGGTTCATCGCGAGCGTCGCCGCGATCGCGGCCATCGCGGCCGGAGGCGGCTTCCTGCTGATCACGCAGCTCGACCACGGCAAGCCCGTGACCTGGCTGACCGCCGGGGGCGCCGCGATCGGGCTGGCGGTCGCCGCCGTCGCCAACCGGAGGGGACGCGAGGGCTGGGCGTTCATCGGCACCGGTGCCGCCATCGTGCTCGCCGTCGCGACGCTGTTCACCTCGCTGTTCCCGGACGTCATGCCGTCCACCCTCGACGCGGCCGGCACCCTGACCACCGACAACGCCTCCTCCACCCCCTACACGCTCAAGATCATGACGTGGGTGGCGGCCGTCTTCACCCCGATCGTGATGATCTACCAAGGCTGGACGTACTGGGTGTTCCGTAAGCGCATCGGCACGTCCCACATCCCGGCGACGGCCCGGGACGACCGGAAACCGCTGAATCCACCGGACTCCCCGCCGAGCCCGCCGAACGCGCGGCCGACCGAGCCGGTGCGATGAAGCCCCTCGACCCCCGGCTGCTCAAGCACGCCCGGACGACCCGCGCCTTCCTGGTCGCGTCCGTCGCGCTCGGAACCGCCACCGCCGGGCTGATCATCGCGCAGGCGACGCTGCTCGCCGACATGCTCACCCGCGCGTTCCTGGACGGCGCCGCGCTCGGCGACCTGCGCGTCCCGCTGCTGCTCCTCCTCGCCGTCGTCCTCGGCCGGACGGTGGTCGCCTGGCTGCAGGAGGTCGCCGCGCACCGCTCGTCCGCCGCCGTGAAGTCGCAGCTGCGCGCCCGGCTGCTCGCGCACGCGCTGCGGCTCGGCCCGCGCTGGCTGTCCGGCGAGCGCAGCGGCGAGCTGGCCACCCTCGCCACCCGCGGGATCGACGCGCTGGACGACTACTTCTCCCGCTACCTGCCGCAGCTCGTCCTCGCCGTGATCGTCCCGGCGGCGGTGGGCGCGCGGATCCTGATGGGCGACTGGCTGTCGGCCGTGACGATCGCCGTGACGCTGCCGCTCATCCCCGTGTTCGCGATCCTCGTCGGGCTCACCACCCAGCGGAAGATGGACCGCCAGTGGCGCATGCTCTCCGTCCTGTCGTCGCACTTCCTCGACGTCGTCGCCGGCCTCCCCACGCTCAAGATCTTCGGACGCGCCCGCGCCCAGGCGGACAAGATCCGCGAGGTCACCGACCGGCACCGCCGCGCCACGATGTCGACCCTCCGGATCGCTTTCCTGTCGGCACTCGTCCTGGAACTCCTTTCGACGATCTCCGTCGCGCTCGTCGCCGTCTCCATCGGGCTCCGGCTCGTCGAAGGCGGCCTCGGCCTGGAGACGGCGCTGCTCGTCCTGATCCTGGCGCCGGAGGCGTACCTACCGCTGCGCCAGGTGGGTGCGCAGTACCACGCGAGCGTCGAGGGCCTCACCGCCGCCGGACGGATCTTCGAGGTGATCGAAACACCCGCGCCCGCCTCCGGCACCCGCACCACGGTCCCCGATCTGACCCGCGCCACGATCCGCCTGGACAACGTAACGGTCGCCTACGACAGTCGGGACGCGCCCGCGCTCGACGGCCTCTCCTTCACCGTTCACCCAGGCGAAACGGTCGCCCTCACCGGGCCGAGCGGGGCCGGGAAATCCACCGTGCTCGCATTGCTGCTGGGTTTCGTCCAGCCCGATTCCGGCCGCGCGCTGATCGACTGGACCGACCTCGCCGACCTCGACCCGGACGCCTGGCGCGCCCGCATCGCCTGGGTCCCGCAGCGCCCCCACCTGTTTAGCGGGACGATCGCCGCCAACATCCGCCTGGGCCGTCCGGACGCGTCCGACGCCGACGTCCGCGCCGCCGCCCGGGCCGCGAACGCCCTGCCGTTCATCGACGCCTTGCCGTCCGGCCTCGACACCCAGCTCGGCGAGCGAGGACTCGGCCTCTCCGCCGGCCAGCGGCAGCGCATCGCCCTGGCCCGCGCCTTCCTGCGCGACGCTCCGCTCCTCCTCCTGGACGAGCCGACCTCGAACCTCGACATCGAGAGCGAGGCGGCAGTACTGGACGCCGTCGGCCGCCTGGCAGCCTCCCGAACCGTGATCCTGGTCGCCCACCGCCCCGCCCTGGCCGCCCTCGCCGACCGGACGATCCCCATCCCGTCCCACCCCGTCCCGGTGACGACATGACCGGAGGCGGCATGATCCTTCGGCTGCTCGCATTCGCCCGTCCCGCCCGGTGGCGGCTCGGCCTGGCCGTCCTGTTCGGCGTTCTCGCGCTCGGCAGCGGCGTCGGCCTCATGGCCACGTCGGCATGGCTCATCTCGCGCGCCGCGCAGCATCCGCCGGTGCTGACGCTCATGGTCGCGATCGTGGCCGTCCGCGCCTTCGGGCTGGGACGCGGCGTGTTCCGCTACATCGAACGTCTCATCGGCCATGACGCGACCTTCCGGATCCTCGCCGACCTGCGCGCCCGCGTGTACGAACGGCTGGAACGGCTCGCGCCCGGTGGGCTTCCCACTTTCCGCAGCGGCGACCTCCTGAACCGGCTCGTCGCCGACGTCGACGCCGTCCAGGACCTCTACCTGCGCGTCCTCCTTCCCTGCACGGTCGCCGCTGTCGTAGGCAGCGCATCCGTAGGTCTCGCCTGGGCGCTGCTTCCATCGGCGGGCGCCGTCCTCCTGTGCGCCCTTCTCCTCGCAGGCGTCGTCGCCCCCTGGTTGTCGGCCGTTGTCGCGCGCCGTGCCGAACACCGCACGACCGACCTGCGCGCCGATCTAACCACCCACGTTGTGGACACCCTCCAGGGCGCACCCGAACTCATCGCTTATGGCGCCGCCCCTGCACACCTCGCCAAGGCAACCCAACTAGACCGTGACTTCACCCGCGCGTCGGCCCGTTCCGCCACCACCGCCGGTGTCGGTGCAGCAATTTCTGCTCTCGCGGGCGGTCTGGCCGTGTGGGGCAGTCTCGCCGTGGGCGGACCGGCCGTCCGCTCTGGGACGCTTGACGGGGTGCTTCTAGCAGTGGTCGTCCTACTGCCTCTGGCCGCATTCGAGGTCGTGGCCGGACTGCCGCTGGCCGCGCAGTACCTGGAACGTGTCCGCCGTTCTGCCACGCGCATCTTCGCCGTCCTGGACACTCCCGAGCCAGTGCACGACCCAGCCGCTCCCACGCCCCTCCCTGGAGCGCCCTACACCCTCAGGGTCGAAAACCTCTGCGCCCAATGGACGCCCACCGGCACCTACGTCCTAGACGACATCACCCTAGAGCTGACCCCAGGCCGCCGTTGCGCGATCGTCGGCCCAAGCGGCTCAGGCAAGACCACACTCACCGCCGTCCTACTCCGCTTCCTAGAACCCACCAGCGGCCGGACAACCCTCAACGAAGTAGAAGTGCAATCCCTCAGGGGCGACGACGTCCGCCGCATCATCGGCCTATGCGCCCAGGACGCCCACCTGTTCGACTCGACCATCGGCGAGAACGTCCGCCTGGCACGTCCCACCGCCACCGACGACGAGATCCGCGAAGCCCTCCGCCGCGCCCGCCTCCTCGACTGGATCGACGCGCTCCCCCAGGGCCTCGACACGCGCGTCGGCGAGCACGGCGCGCGGGTGTCCGGCGGCCAGCGCCAGCGCATCGCCCTGGCCCGCGCCCTCCTCGCCGACTTCCCGATCCTCCTCCTGGACGAGCCAGCCGAGCACCTCGACATCGAGACGGCCGACGCCCTCACCGCGGACCTCCTGACCGCAACCGAAGGGCGCACGACCCTGCTCGTCACCCACCGCCTCACCGGCCTGGACGCCGTCGACGAGATCATCGTCCTCGACGGCGGCCGCGTCGCCGACCGCGGAACGCACGCCGACCTGGTGTCCCGCCCCGGCCTCTACCGATCCCTATGGCGGCGGGAGCGCGCCGCCGAGCCGACTCCAATTTAAGAAAGTAAATTATTCAGAATCATGTAAACCCGCGCCCGGTTCCATTCGTCCGCCCAAATTATCCGAGATTGCCGAGAACAATTCCTTATCGGTCGGCATCACACCGAAGTACAGGATCCAATCGACCGGAACGGGGGATTCCACAGATGAAGATCTTGCTACGCGCGGTGCTCGGCATCGCGGTGACACTGCTGGCGATCGGCGCCAGCATGGGCGCGATGAGAACGGCCAGCGCGGACGGCCCGGACACCGATCCCGCGGTCGTCAAGGCCATCGAGTCCCAGCCGTGGGTGGAACTAGGCCCCGGCGACAGCGACTACCGCATCGCCTCAATGCGCTGCTACCTGGTGCAGTTCCAGTTCTACAAGGACTGCACGCCGACGTCCGCCGGCGAGGGCTGGCCGTCGAACCTCTCGGCCGCGCTGGAGGACTACCAGGAATCGCACAACCTGCCCCAGACGGGCATGCTCGACATCGAGACCTGGGGCGCGCTCCGTGACGACGGCGGCGAGGTCGGTGCGGGCAGCGGCCGCGTGGCCCAGATCAAGGGCATCCAGTACGCGATGAAGGTCCTGCAGGACCGGTCGCTCGTCGTGGACGGCCGGTACGGCCCGGCCACCACGGCGGCGGTCAAGGCCTTCCAGGAGCGCAAGGAGATCGACGCCGACGGAATCTTCGGCGAGATCACCTTCCGCGCCGCCTTCGCCCAGGGTGCCGAATCCCAGCGCACCCCCGGCCGCTAAAGGCCACCAACGGCGGCCGCCTCACTACACGAGGCGGCCGCCCCACCTTTTCCGCCAGAACCAAATAACCCGCCCAGCGAATAGCCCTCCCAAGCACGAGCCGACCATCACCGCACAGCCACACAACGAGCGATTCGTTCACCGTCAACGACAAAAGCCAGCCCGTTACTCACTCTCCCCCCAAGCCACAACCGCACACACGTTGGCGGATACGACAAGATGCATGACACCACCGTCCACCCCGACCGGCGCCGTCATGCGCAGCACTCTGCGAGCGCCACGGAAAAGTCCTAGGCGGGACCGGGACGGTGGTCGGCGGCGGGGGACGCCTTCCTCGCGGCTGCCGCGAGCGTTTCGGCGTGTGCTCGCAGAATGCGGTGGTGCACAGGGCAATCGTCGAGATGGTCGTGCTCGCAGTCCAGGGCGTGCCGCAACGCTTTCTGCGCCCGCTGTATCTGCTGGACGCGCTCATCGAGCTCACGCAGTTTCGCCGACGCGGCCGCTCGCCAGTTCGGCGCCGTCCGCCCGCTCGGACCCACGAGCACCGCGATCTCCGACAGCGTGAAGCCGGCCTGCTTCAGCAGGTCGATGAGCGCGACCTGTTCGACGGCGTCCTCGTCGTAGACGCGTTTGCCACCCGCACGCCTGGCGGCGCGGAGCAGTCCTTTGCGCTCATAGAAACGCAGGGCGGACGACGCCAGCCCGGTGCGAGCCCGCAGTTCGGCTATCGACAGCTCACTCATTGACTTGAACCATAGTTCAACCTGGATGCTTGCCGACGTGAGGATTCGTACCATGCAACCCCGCGGCAGCGGGTGGAGGACATCGCGATGACAACGTCGAGTAGAACGCGCATCGCCGTGGTGACCGGAGCGGGCCGGGGGATCGGGCTGGCGATCGTGCGCGCACTCACCAAGGACGGTTTCACGGTCGTGGCCGGCACCCGCACGACCACCGAGGCCCTACAAGCCGCAACCCCGCACACGTACACCGTCGACCTGGCACTCCCCAACGGACCGGACCGCCTCATAAGTCACGCGCTCGAAAAACACAACGGCATCGACCTGCTCGTCAACAACGTCGCGGGCACTTCGACTCCCAGCGGCGGATTCCTCGAACTCGACGACGACGCCTGGCACCACACGCTCAACCTGACGCTCATGACGGCCGTGCGCACAATCCGCAAAGCGATGCCAAGTCTCCTGGAGCGCCGCGGTGCGGTGGTCAACATCAGTTCTGTCAACGCCCGCTTGCCGCAACCACGCCTGATCGCCCAGTCAGCCGCCAAAGCCGCATTATCCAACCTCGGCAAAGCGCTCGCGGAGGAGTTCGGCCCCCGAGGCCTGCGAGTGAACACCATCTCCCCCGGCCCAGTCCGGACGGACATATGGACGTCCCCAGGCGGCCCAGGCGACCTCCTCGCTCAACGCGCAGGCATCGCCAGAGAGAACATCACCGACCAACTCCCGACGCGCATGGGCCTCTCAACCGGCAGCTTCGCCGACCCTCACGAGATAGCGGCACTCGTCGTCTTCCTCGCCTCCGGCCAAGTCCCCAACATGAGCGGTTCAGAACTGGTAATCGACAGCGGCCTACTCAAAACCGTCTAACGCGCCCGAGATCAGGTAGCCACGTCTCCGGTCAGGTAATCGGCCCGGCCTTCGTCGTCGAGCTCGAACGAGCCCTTGGGGATGATGCAGAACTCGTTTCCGTCGGGATCGGCCATGACGAGGAAGCCTCCCGGGTCGTATTCGGTCAGCCGGCGTCCGCCCAGCGCCTCCACCCTGGCCTGCTCGGCGGCCGGATCGTCCGACTCCAGATCCAGATGAAGCCGGTTCTTCCCAGCCTTGAAGCCGTCCGTCCGCTGGAAACCCACGCCGAACCCGTCCCTCCGTTCAAGCCAGACATACGGCCCCGCCCGCGCGACCACCGGCCGGTCAAGCAGCTCACTCCAGAAGGCCGCCAACCGATCCGGATCCGCAGAGTCGATGATCACGGAGTTGACATCCATGACCACCAACCTGCCCGCAAGAAGCCCGACAATCCAACAAGGCCGGCCTCTGTTTCGTCCTCGCCGACCTCGCGGACCAAACCTCCAGGCGAACGGCTCGACGTGACATCGGTCAGGACGGCCGCCGAACATCGCCTCTAAGACGCGGCAGTGATCTGTGTAGGGAAGGCGCTTGAGTTCGCCGGACGTCCAGCGGTGGAGTTGGGCGCGGCTAGGTGCGGGCGAACTTCCGGCGCAACTGGGTGCGGGCAGTGGGTATGGCTGGGCTCAAGGGTGTGCGGTTCCACGATCTCCGGCACACCGGGAACACCCTCGCCGCGATCGCTGGGGCGACCCTCCCGGAGCTCAAGGAGCGCATGGGTCATGCGAGTGACCGCGCGGCCATGATCTACCTACACCCGACGGACGAGCGGCATCGGGAGATCGCGGAGACACTTAGCGCCATGGCCAGAGCTGAACTCAAGAACGGGCACGCAACGGGCACGGAAGCGCAAGAAGAGGTCGTGACGGGCCAGAGCCCAGGTCGGAACTTCGGTTCTGACCTGGGCTTTCTGGTGGGTGGAGCCTAGGGGATTCGAACCCCTGACACCTGGCTTGCAAAGCCAGTGCTCTACCAACTGAGCTAAGGCCCCTTGTCATCCTGTTGTTCACCTGCGGAAACGCCGGATCGGCGCAACCGACGTCGATCGTACACCGTGGGGAGAGCACAGGCTTTCCGGACGGGTCGGCCGGTAGGGCACCGGCGGACCAACACCCCTCCGGGAGGATCAGATGCACGCCGAGGTCATCCAGTTCGACCCGTCCCGCCGCGGCCGAGGCCGCACGAAGCGCACACCGAAACCCGCCGAGCAGACGCCGCCCGGCCTGCCGATCATGGCCGCATGGGACTCCTGGCTCCTGGCGCTCGAAGCGCGCGACCTCTCCGACAAGACGATCGACACCTACGGGTACGTCGTCCGCCGCTTCGTCGCATGGCTCCGGGACGAAACGGCGTGCGCCTGCCACGAGCACACCGGCGACGACCCGCCGGAGTGCCCGGCCGGGGCCGACTTCAAGAGCCCCGATTTCGACTTCGGCGCGCCCGGCGTCGAGCACGTCACCACCGTCCACATCCGCCGCTACCTCATCCACGTCCGCCGCCGGAACTCCCCCGCCGACGCACACAAGCACTTCCGCACGCTCCGCACCTTCTTCAACTGGCTGATCAAACAAGGGGAACGGGAATCGCCGTCCCCGGTCGACTCCGATGACGAGCCGAACGTCCCGGGGAAGGTGTTCCCGCCACTCACCGACGACGAGCTCCGCGGCCTCCTGCGCACCTGCAAGGGCGACACATTCGAGGACCGGCGAGACACCGCGATCATCCGGATTCTGATGGACAACGGCGTCCGCGTCGAGGGCCTCGCCGGGCTCCGCTTTACCCCGGACGACCCGGACACGCAGGACGTGCACATTTCCCGGTACGTGCTCCGCATCGTCCTCAAGGGCGGGGACGAACATCAGGCGCCGATCGGGCGGAAGGCGGTCTACGCCCTCGACCGGTACATCCGAGCGAGGGCGCGCCGTCTGGACGCCAGGTCCGAGCCGTGGTTGTGGCTGGGCAAGAAGGGCCGTCTCGGGAAGACGGGCATTCAGCAGATGCTCGACCGACGCGGCAAGCAGGCCGGTATCGACGGCCGGTTGCACCCGCACCGGTTCCGCCGCACCATGGCCGACAACTTCCTCGAAGCCGGCGGCGACCCCCTCGACCTCATGCGCATCGGGGGCTGGAAGTCGCTGGCCATGGTGCAGCACTACACCGCGGCGCGCGCGGACGCCCGCGCGCTCAAAGCGCACGCGCGGTTGTCGCCGGGGGACCGGATCTGACGCACAACACGCGAAGCCGCAGCAGCCGCGGAGCTGTCACGCCGAGGACGCAGGCACGCGGAGCCGGTTGTCCTTGCCCGCTCCCGGCAGGTGGGACGTCCGGCTCCGCCGGAGGGGTGGTGTCGGGGGGTGTCGTCTGGTCGGGCGGCGTGGGCTCGTCGACGGGTTCGCCTCCGCCGTTGACGGCCGACGTTGGTGACGTCGTGGTCGAGGGCGGCACGGTCGGGCTCGGCGTGGTCGGCGTAGGGGTCGGCATCTCGTAGGGCGGCGGGGATGGGGTCCCGTCGGAGGTTTCCGGCGCGGGCGTGGGCGCCGGTCCGCGCGGAGGCAGCGGGGATGGGCGGGGTTCGGTGATAGCGGGTGGACGGGGCGGCGGGTCCTGGACGAGCGGGACAACCCCTAGCGAGATGGTCGCCGCTGTTCCCGCGGCTACGGCCGTCGTCGTCAGAAGAGCATGCTGTCGCACGGAACGTTCCACGGCGACTATGGCAGCGGCGAGGCCCCCGCCGATGATGGTCCATCCTCGGCGCTTGGCGCGTTCACGGGCGGGGCGTTTCTTCTCTTCCGCGATGGCCGCGCGGACGGCGGCGAGATTGCGCTCGTACTCCGCTTCGAGGTGGCGGAGTTGGGTGATGCGGTCGAGGCGCTCGCCGTTGTGGTCGGCTCCATCAGGTTCGGTCACGTGGACCCCATGACGTCGTTGTCGTGCGCGCGTGGGTCGACCGATCGTGCCTACTCAGAGGTCACGCCAGGGTAAAGGGTCAGTCAGGCGGCCAGATTCGGTCAGGAGTTAGTTACGTTGCGTTCAGGTTTTGTTGGGGTTTGCCCTATCTCGTGCGTTCCTGCCGCCGGTCCTCGTCCGTCGCTTCTGGTGGCTTGCCCGCGACGCGTTCGAGTTCGGTGGCGAGCACGCGCTGACGGCGTGCGAGTTCGGCGACGCGCTCCCCCGGATCGGCGGGCAGGCCGGCTAGCGGGTCGGTCGAGGTCGGCTCGGCCGCTAGGCGAGCCTTGATGACCTCCTGGATTTCGGCGGCTTCGTCGTGGCCGAGCTCGCGGAGTTGGTCGGGTTCTATCCCTACGACGGTGGCCATGTGGGCGAGTTGGCTGGGGCTCGCCTCGGCGGGTTTGCCGCCTTTGGTTTCTTCGCCGGCTTCGATCTGGCGCCAGCGGCGCGCGGAGAGCTTGATTTGTAGGCGGGTGGCTGCGATCTCTGGCGAGATGCCGAGGGCCTCGCGGTAGCGGCGGATGAGCAGGGCCTCGGCGGGTGAGGTCTGGTCGGTCATTGTCGTGGTTTCCCTTGGGGAAGGTGGGGAGCTTCGGTCTTCCTTCAAGGAACTGTACGGAACTTCATGCAACTCCGGAAGTCAGGTAAGGGGAACCTGCCTAGGACGGCACGAAACTTCAAGAAGAGACTTGCAGTTCCTTGAAGTTCCACGTAGCTTCATGCAGGTGATCGAAGACAAGCGCCTACCCCAGGACAAAGACCGCCTGTTCAGGGCGCGCGTCCGGGCGCGTCTCTCGCAGCAGCAGCTCGCCGACAAGGCCGGCATCTCCAAGAGCACGGTGTCCCGGCTGGAGAACGGCAGGGTCGCGGCCGAGGTGGAGACCCTCCACCAGGTCGCCGACGCGCTCGGGCTGCCCGTCGAGGACCTGATGCCCCTGGACCCCGCCCTCGCCCGTCAGGCGGCGAGCTAATGGCACGCACCCCCGGATGGATCTGCCCCATCCCGACCTGCCGGGCGTGGAACCCGGACACCGCGGTCGTCTGCGTCAACACGCCGCAGCACGACGCCCCGCGACCTGGCGAGGACGACTGATGGCCGCGAAGGACCCCGCCGTCCGCCGGCTGAACGCCCGCATCGCCGTCAACACCTCGTGGGCCCGCACGCCCGTCCGCTCCGAGCGCACCGAGAACGCGCGCCGCGCCAGCCCCGGGCGGGTCGAGTACTGGGAGCGCGTCATCCGCGAGGAGGGCGAGGTCTCCGAGGCCGATATCCCCGCCGCCGCCCGCAACGCGCAGCGCCTCTACATGGCGCGGCTCGTCAAGAAGCGCGCCAACAAACGCGCAGCCCAGACCCAGAAGTGAAGAACGGGCCCGCCGCCCGGCACGGCGACGAGCCCAACGACCCCACACGAGACAAACACACAAAAGGAGCAGGGCCTGATGTCCAGTATCCACCTCCTCGACGCGCGGTTCTTCCCCGCGGTCGCCGCTCGCAACGGCATCCGCCAGACCGAGCGGGCGTTGATCTTCGCCGGGCGCCTGGAGCCGCTGCAGGTGGGTCGCCGCACCTGCTACCGGTGGCGCGACGTCCTCGACGTGATGCCCGACTGGGCGCGCCGCCTCAAGACCGCGATCGAGGTCGAGCCTGCCGCCACCGGCGAGCACCGGTCCGGGCTGGCCGGCCACACGGTGACGGTGGAGCGCGCCACCCGCCTCGTTGCCCGCCGCGTCGGCGTCGAGTACGGCGCCTGGATCGTCGTCGAGCGGATGGACGGGGACCTCGCTGTGCCGGTCGCCGTCCCGGATCGGGACATCCCGGTCGTGTTCGCCGAGCTGTACGCGCGCAGCCGCGGCGCTGTCTACGTCCCCGCCGGGGGCGCGTCATGACGGGCCCCGAGTCGTACATGGTCGACGCCGCCGCATTCCGGACAGCGCTCGCCACCGGTCTCGCATTCGCCGAGAAGAGCGGCGAAATCCCGACCCTCGACGGCGTCAACCTACGGCCTAGCGATGAGGCCGGCCGCCTGGTCGAGGTCGCCGCGACGAACCGGTACGTCCTGTCCGTCGAAACCCTCCCCGTGCACGACGAGACGCGCGCGAAGTTCGAGACCCTCATCCCCACCCACATCGCCAAGCGGCTCCTCGCCCTCATCCCCGCCGGGACCAAGCGCCGCCCGATCGAGGGCGCAGTCATGGTCAGCCTCGACGCCGAGCACCGCGTCGCCGTCGCATACGTGGGGGCCGGGGACGGATTCGAGGCGACGGTCACGTTCCCCCGCCCCGGCCGCGAAAAGGCCGCGTTCGTCGACTACCGGTCGATCCTCGACCAGCTCGCGAAGACCCCGGACGACGAGCGGCTTTCCCGCGTGCACCTGCGCCCGTTCCTGCTCGCCGCAGTGGCGAAGACCCTCAACGCCCGCACACCCCGCGAGACCCCCGTCGCGGTCGACGTGTTCGCCCGCAACCGGCCCATCACTCTCGCCACCGAAGACGGCGCCCTGACGGTGCTGCTCATGCCCGTCCGCAAGGAGACCGACCAGTGACCTCGTTGAAGCGCCCCAACCGCCCCACTGCCCCGCAGATCGCGCCCGTGCAGCCGGGTCCGGCGCCCTCGTCGACGCTCCTGACCCAGTTCGCGCAGGAGGCCGACCGGAAGCGCATGGAGGCCGGAGAGCACAAGGTGACCGCGTCCACGGCGGCCGAGGCCGCGAGCGTCGCGCAGGCCAACGCCGACCAGCTCGCCGAGCAGCTCCGTCCACTCATGGCCGAGGTCGACCGCATCCGCGCCGTGCTCGACGAGCAGACGACCAAGGCGGACGAGCACCGGACCCGTGCCCGTGAGCACGAGGCGCGTGCGGCGGAGCTGCTGAACGACGTGGCGTACCTGGACGAGATCGCCGCCCGCGCTGGACGTCCGCCCGCGCCGTGTTCCTGCACCGCCCCGGACGCGGGGGACGCCGCGTGCCCGATCCACGGGACGGAGGCCGCGTCGTGATCGCGTTGTTCGTGCTGCTCGTCCTGGCCGCCGCGGCGGCCGGGGTCGTGGCCCGCGCCTACCTGCTCCCGCACCCCGGCCACCACACCGCCAAGTGGCTCGCCTCCCACACCGTGACGGCGCTGCCGCCGCACCGGATCGACATCGGAAAGTGGGTCTGACCGTGTCTGATGACCTGCACGTGATCGTGTACACGGCGGGTGACGTCGTGTTCGTGGCGACCGTCGTCT
Source organism: Actinomadura sp. KC06 (assembly GCF_004348735.1). GTDB lineage: Bacteria > Actinomycetota > Actinomycetes > Streptosporangiales > Streptosporangiaceae > Spirillospora. The sequence goes on along the minus strand of NZ_SMKT01000071.1, from coordinate 6,188 downwards.
TCGTCGCCGTCACGGCTATCGCGATGGTCGCCTACGTCGCCGGCCACAACGCCGGTGTCCGCGCGCAGCAGGCCGCCACGCAGCGCCGGGACCGCGCCGAGATGAACCGCACCGCCGCCCTCTACAAGCGGGGCGCCCGGTGAACGCGGTCGGTCTCGATCTGTCCCTCACCGCTACCGGCATCGCCCCCGTAAGCGGCGTCACCCTGACCGTCCAGCCCGGCAAGGGCCTGCGCGGCGCCGCCCGCCTCGCCGAGATGCGCGAGGGCATCCTCACCATCACGACCGCTGGGGGCGTGCCGGACGTCGTCGCCATCGAGGGCCCCGCCTACTCGCGGGCCCTCGGCGCGGGGCACCACGAGGCCGCCGGGCTGTGGTGGCAGGTCGTCTGCGCGCTGCACACCGCCGGGATCCCGTACGCCGTGGTCACGCCGTCGACGCTCAAGAAGTACGCGACGGGGCGGGGAAACGCGACGAAGGCCGATATGCGGGTCGCGCTGCTGCAGCGGACCGGGCTTGACCTGCGCGACGACAACCAGGTCGACGCGTGGTGGCTGCGGTGCGCGGCGCTCGACAGTGTCTGCGAGGCGCCCGTCGCTCTGCCGAAAGCGCAGCGCGACGCCCTCAGCAAGGTCGAGTGGCCGAAGGCCGGTGCGTGATGGACGATCTGACGCTGTTCGACGTCCCCGACGCCCCGGCGGCGCCGCCACCCGCCCCGCACCGGCCGGTGTGGACCCGCGTCGACACGCACCGCCGCTGCGACTGGTGCACCCGCGCGATTGCCGAAACCGGCGGTGCGGGGCCGCGCGCCGCGGTTGCCCGCTGGAGGGTTTCGGGCCCGGACGGCGGCACGCTCCTGTGCTACCGGCACGGGCAGGAACTCCGGGCAGGTGAGCCCCGATGACCGCGGCCAAGAAGTACAGGCGGTGGTGCGTCTGCGCCTGCTGCGGGCTGGAGGGCTGGCACTCCTCGAACGGGTGGCGTCACGCCTGCTATCAGCGGTGGGTCTACGCCGGGCGCCCCGACTCGGGCCCGCCGCCACCCCGGCGGGCAGGGCGCGGCGCCGAGGCCGCGAGCCGCATCGAGGACTACGTCGAGCTCCGCTCGTGGCAGGTGCCCCGCGAGGAGGCCGCGGAGCGGCTCGGCGTGTCGATCCGCACTCTCTTCCGCTACGACCGGCGCCTCAAAGCGGGCGCGTCGTGAACCGCCGCCCCGGGCCTCTCCGGGAGTGCGTGAAGTGCCGGAAGGTCAAGCCGCACCACGCGCGCGGGGAGTGCCTGGGCTGCTACCGGAAGCGGTACCCCAAGTGCGACGCGCCGATCGGCAACCCCGGCGGCAAAGGCCAATCCCGCGACCCGGGCGCCGTCGCGTCCCGCGTGGAGGACTACGCCTTTGTCCGCTCCGACCGGTCGGTGTCCCGCGCGGAGGCCGCCGCCCGGGTCGGCATCTCTTACCGCACCGCAATGCGCTACGACCAGCGACTCAATGAAACGAGCAACGCATGACCAGCAGCAAGAAGGCGGACGAGGCCGCGCCGGCGCCGGTGGACCTCGACGACATCGCCGGATGGGTCGACGCCGACCGCAAACTCACCCGGCAGATCGAGCAGGCCGAGGCCAAGGTTGAGGCGCTGCGGCTGCAGCTCGGCATCGATGACCTGACGAAGGCGCGGGACACGGTCCGGGCGAAGGTTCAGGAGCGGATCGGGGACGCGCACGAGGCCCGCATCGCCGGGCGGCCGGTCATCACGTGGAAGCCCAACAAGGCGTCCACCTACCTCGACCAGAAGTCGCTGCGCGCGGACGAGCCGAAGCTGTGGGCGAAGTATCAGAAGGCGAAGAAGGCCGTCCGCCCGTACGTCCTCCTCGCCGTCAACGAGCAGGCCGGGGGCGGCAATGAATGACGCGCCCTGGGGGCTGATCCGCCGCCTCGAAGCCCGCAAGGACGAGCTGGAGAAGGAACTCGCCGACGCCCGCACCGAGATCGAGCAGTTCCGCGCCGACCGGGCTCGTGCGGTCGAGGCGCTCGGCGACGTCGGCCGAGCCGCCGAGGAGGTCAGCGGCGATCTGGAGGACGGTATCAACGCCGAACTCACGGCGGCCCGCGCCGAGGTCGAGCAGCTCGCCGAGCGCGCCGCCGACGAAGGGCTCATCCGTCTCGCGATCTCCGACCCGGGTGCGTTCGTCAAGCGGCAGCGATTCAACGACGGCGACTACGAGACCGTCCCGTCGTGGGGCGCCCGCGCCGTCGTCGTCGCGCTGCGCGAAGGGCGGGGAAATCGGTGACGGCGGTGACGTTCGCGCAGCCCGGGGCCGACGCCAACGACGGGGTCGCGTTCGAGCTGGCCGAGTTCATCCGCGACGCCGCCAACAACGCCCCCCGCAGCCTGCAAACCACCCTCGGCCCGTCCGAGGCCGGAACCCCCTGCGACCGGCGCATGGCCTACAAGCTCGCCGGCTGGCAGCAGCCCAACGGCGGCGGCGACCCCCTCGCCAGTGTGATCGGCACCGGGTTCCACACGTGGGCCGCCGAAGCGTTCTCCCGCCCCGAGCTGGGCGGCCGGTTCCTGGTTGAGCAGCACCTCACCATCGCGCCGCCGCTCATCCCCGGCGGGCACTGCGACCTGTACGACACGTTCTACGACCGCGTCCTCGACTGGAAATGCGTCGGCCAATACTCCTACGACAAATACCGCAAAGAAGGGCCGCGGGAGCAGTACCGGATCCAGGCCCACACGTACGGGCTCGGCTGGGAACTCGCCGGCCGCCACCCCCGCGAAGTCGGCCTCGTCATCGTCCCCCGCCAGTCGGCGCGCCTGTCCGACATCTGGGTTTGGACCGAACCGTACGACCGGCAGGTCGCCGTCGACGCCATCCAGCGCGTGGCGACCGTCAACCAGCTCGTCAGTGTCCTCGACCCCCACCACCACCCCGAAGCGTTCGGGCTGATTCCCGCGAAGCCGGGCCACGAGTGCACCTACTGCCCGTACTACCGGCCCGGCTCCAAAGATCTCGGCGACGGCTGCCCCGGCGACCTCCCGCCGACCACCTGAAACACCACATCCACATCGGCCAACGGCCACATCGGAAACCGGAGAACAACACATGACGCACCAGTTCGCCCAGCCGTCCAGCGGGAGCTTCTTCAAGCCCGCCGACCACCACGGGCACCTCATCCTCATCATCGCCGTCACCGAGACCGGCGAGCGGTACGACTCCATGTACGGCAAGGACAAGCCGTTCGCCGTCGTCGACATGGTCGACCTCGACGACCCCGCGCCGAAGCTGCAGCAGGGCGTCACCGTGTCGCACCCGGGCATCTGCAACAAGCTCGGCACCGCCGCCCGCACCGGGGAAATGGTGCTCGGCCGGGTCGGGCAGATCCCCACCGAGAAGGGCAACCCCGCGTGGGTGCTGGGGCCGTTCACGCCGGGCGCCGATGACATGCGCGCGTCGGCGTGGCTGACGGCGAATCCGATCAACAATTTCGGGCAGCCCGCCCAGCAGCAGGCCCCGGCGCCCGCCCCCGCTCCGCAGCCTCAGCCGGTGCCCGCCCCGGTCCCGCAGCCCGTTCCGCAGGCGCCCGCGCCGCAGCCGATCCAGTACGCGCCGCAGCCCGTTCCGCCCGCGGCCCCGGTCCCGCAGGCGCCGACGCTCGCCCAGGTCGGTCAGGCCATGACGCAGGCACAGCAGCCGCCCGCGGCACCGGCCGCCGCCCCGCCGCAGCCCGCCGCGCCCGCACCGGCGGCGCCACAGACGATCGGCGGAGTCGACGTCACCAACCTGACCCCCGAGGTCATCGCCCTCCTCCAGAAACTCCCCCAGCAGCAATAACCCGCTCGGCCCTGCCTCGCCGCCTCGCTTCCCCCGGGGCGGCGAGGCCGGGCCTAACCCCTCGGAGGAGGACAACCCGATGAGCGACACAACACACAAGACGGAAGAGCGACTCAACGAGGTCCGCGACCAGCTCATGAAGGCCGCCGCAACCCTGCCCAACGCGAAGTCAACCCAGGTCGTCACCGACGTCGCCGGGACGTTCCACATCGACTTCGCCGACGGATCAGGCGTGATCGTCGACCTCTGGCACGCCTAACCTCAGTCCTCGACCCCGGCGCGGCCGGGCACCGGTTCACGACCGATCGAGGGCACGTGAACAACCCGCTACGCCTCGGCTCGATGTGCACCGGCTACGGCGGCCTCGACCTCGCCGCCGCCGCCGACCCTGCCGCCGCCGGCGAGCCTGTTGCCGACGCCGCGGACCTCCGACACCAACGGACCCGGCACCCGCGGCCAGGGCGGGGCGGACCTGCGCACCGCCGTGACGACGCTGCTGCCGACACCGAGGGCCAGCGACACCGGGACACCCGGACGCCGCGCCTCGCCGGGGTGGCGGCCCCCACTGTCGCAGGTGCTGCTGCCGACGCCGACGGCGGCGGACGGCGACCGGACGAGCACCAGGTTCGCGCGGGGCAACCCCACGTTGAGTGGGGCGATTACACCCCCGCGATCGACCGATGGGCCCGCGTCCTCGGACGGCCCGCACCAGCTCCAACTGAGCCTGGACGAACCGGACCCCGCCTGAGCCCCCGGTTCGTCGAGTGGCTCATGGGCCTCCCCGACGGCCACGTCACCGCCGTCCCCGGCCTCACCCGCAACCAGCAGCTCAAGGCGTTGGGTAACGGCGTCGTCCCGAGGCAGGGGGCGTACGCGGTCGCCGAGCTCCTCGACCGGATCGAGGCCGCGGCATGACGGCCCGGGAACCGTTCATCCGCGTCCCCCGCGTCCGCACCGGCAACGAACCCCCACCGGACCCGATCCCGTGCGGCGACATCTGCGTCACCTGCCGACAGCACCGCCGCGCGTGCCGGGGAGGGTGGTGCGCCCCGATCTGCGCGAAAACGTACCGGCGCCCCGGGCCCGTCCACCTCTGCCTCATCACCACCCATGTGGCCGCGAGGCTGATCGTCCGCGCGTCGAGGGCCCAAACCACCTACGTCGGGCCGTCCGGGATCGAGTACCCGCCACCCCCGGTCATGTGGCCGCTCCTCGTCGTCGACATGTGCCCCTGGTGCTCCCGCACCCACCTCCACACCATCCAGGACCCGGGCCCCAGATGGCTGCGCCGATGCCTGCTGACCCGCCGCCCCTACCACGTAATCCTCCGGAGGACGAGTTGACCGAGCCCGCCGCGCCCCAGCCACCCGCCACCCTGACCGCGGCGGCGCTCGCCCTCCACGACGCCGGCCTGTCCGTCATCCCCGCCGCCATCGACGGCACCAAAGCCCCCCTCGGCGCGTGGAAGCGCTACCAGCACGAACGCATGAGCGTCGACGAGCTCAAAGGATGGTTCGACGGCGAACACCCCGGCATCGGCATCGTCTGCGGCGCCATCTCCGGCAACACCGAAATGACCGAACTGGAGGCCCGCGCCGTCCAAGCCGGAATCCTCGCCCAACTCGTCCAGCTCGCCGACGAAACCGGGCTCGGCGACCTCGCCCGCCGCCTCCTCACCGGATACCTCGAACAATCCCCATCCGGCGGCCTCCACATCCTCTACCGGCTCGACGGCGCGCCCGTCCCCGGGAACCTGAAACTTGCCCGCACCGCCGACCGGCTCCCGCTGATCGAGACGCGCGGGGAGGGCGGGTTCGTCGTCGTCGCCCCGAGCCACGGTTCGACCCACGAGACCGGCCGCCCATGGGTCCTGCTCGCCGGCGGCCCCGCCACCATTCCCACCATCACCGCCGACGAGCGCGCAGCTTTCCACACCCTGTGCGCAACGTTCGACCAGACGCCCCGGCCCGAAGCCCCGGCGGGAACCTCGAGCTTTTCCCAGCCAACCGGTAGGGAATCCGAAGGCGGAACTACTCCCGGGGACGACTACGAGGCCCGCACCGATTGGAGCGAGATCCTCGGCCCCCACGGCTGGACCGTCGTCGCACACCGCGGCAACGCGAGGTACTGGCGACGCCCCGACAAACGCCTCGGGATCTCCGCGACGACCGGCATGCGCGACGACCGCGACCGGCTGTTCGTGTTCTCGACCTCCACCGAGTTCGAGACGGACGTCCCCTACACCAAGTTCGGCGCATACGCCCTCCTCGAACACGGCGGGGACCACTCCGCCGCCGCCAAAACCCTCCACCGCGACGGGTACGGCACGCCCGCACCGGAGCCCGCCCGGCCGCCC
>NZ_SMKT01000070.1 GCF_004348735.1 Actinomadura sp. KC06 | reverse complement strand
ATCCGGACGGGGCGAGGGGCCGCGGCGCCGCGTGGGAGGGCGTGGCGGGCTCGGGAGGGTTGGAGGAGGCGCGGAGCGGGAGTCGCCGGTGGCGCTGGTTCCGGGACTGGGGCGGGGGTCGGCACCTCCGCAGGGGATTCCTCGTCGGGCTGGGGGCGTGTCTCCTGCTCGCGGAGGTACTCCTCGAATTCCATTGAATGGGCGGTCGGCAGGGTGATGATGCCGGGGTTGGCGTCCACGAGGAGGATGCGGCGGCCTGTCGTGCCCGAATGGGTGAAGACCATTGCGGTCGGCGGCAGTTCCTGGAGTTGCGGGGGCTCCACCATGAGTTCGCGGAAACGCTGCTTGCCGTTGGTGTCGCCGTCGTCGCGGCGGTCGGCGACGGTTCGGCCCCAGGCCGTGGCGGAGCTGATGCCCTCGACGAGGGCCGAGTCGTCGGCGGCGGGGGCGGGGAGCGGCGACCAGACCGGGTCGGTGAGGCCGTCGCCGGACGGACGGGCGTACGCGACGGTGCTGGCGTAGCTCTCCCCCGCGACGTCGAACAGCGTCTCGCCCGCGGAGTCGGTGATCTCGGCGATGAGGAGCGGCTGGCCGGCGCCGATGTGCTCGGCGGCGACGCGGGCGTCCTCCGGGTTGCCGAGCCGCATGAAGCCGACGGCAGCGTGGCCACGGCGGCCGAGGCGCTCCCGGACGTGGCCGGGGATCGACCGGTACATCAGGACGAGTCCGGTCCCGGTGGCTTCGCAGGCGTCGATGAGGCGGTCCAGGACGTCCCCGCGCAGCTTCTCGGCGCCGCACAGGAACAGCGTGTGGTCCCAGCGTCCGCCGGGCGGGGCCTCCCTGATCCGGTGGGTGAGCGCGGTCGTGACGTAGGTCCCGAGGATGCGGTTGGTGAGGACGCCGGCGCGCCTGTCCATTGACACGACGTGGAGGCGGGACGGCGGCAGCCGTACCGGTTCGGTGGCGAGTTTCTCCAGCTTACGAAGCTGCGCTTCCAGGGCCCAGGCGCGGCGGACGACGATGCGGTCGGTGGCGTCGCGGCCGAACAGGGTCGCGATCCGCTCCAGCTGATCGTCGGTGAGCAGGCCCTTGCGCAGGTCGTCACGCGGGTCGCCGACCTGGGCCAGGACGCGCAGCGCCGCGGTGATCCGCGGGATCGTCGCGTCCGGGCCGAGGACGTCGATGATGCGTTCCAGGATCGAGTTGTCGAACGACAGGTCGCGGGTGCCGCCCTCCTCCTCGCCCGCGCTGACGACCAGCGACAGCACGTCCGCGAGCGCCTCGGGGTTCAGGCCGCGGGTGACGTCCAGGCGCGGCAGGTCGTTGGGCAGGACCCACACGAGCGGGTCGTCGCCGCGGTCGGCGGCCAGGCGGAGCAGGTCGTGCGCGACCGCGCCCTCGGACAGGTCGATGACGGTGAGCCGCGCCCCCACCGCGAGACGGGCCGCGCCCATCGTCGTGACGGCCGCCGACCAGCCCGCCAGGGTGCCGCCGACGACGTCCACCCGGTCGACACCAGGCGGGACGGCGACCGGATACCACTCGCGCTGGCCCTCGTAGGCCGACCTGCGGCGCTCCCAGTCGGAGCGGGCCTTCGCGTACGCCTTCTCGGCCGCGTCCAGCTCCCGCTCCCGGACGGCCCGCTCGCGCTCCTCGATGTCCCGCTCGTGCGCGATCCGCTCACGGACGCTCCGCTCGTCCCGCCACAGCGCGCCGCCGGTGATGCCCAGGATGATCGCGAAGGCCAGCAGCGCGACGGCCGCGAACGCCCACGGGATCACGCCCGCGGCGCCGCACAGCAGGAACAGGACGACGCCGACGAGCGTCCCGCCGAACGCGATCCGCAGCGGGCTCGCCGCCATGTGCTCGCCCGGCCGCCGCGCCAAAGCCGCCGCCGGGGCCCGTTCGGGCCGCTCGGGGCGCCCTGGAGGCGGCCCCGGATCGGGGTGCACCTGCGCGTAGCGCCAGCCCACATAGACGCGGTCGGGCTGTGTGAGCCGCGCCATCGCGGACCCGCTCGCCATGTCCGTCACGTCGAGAGACCCCTGGAGTCGCGGGAATGTATGGAACGCCTGGGGGTGGCCGGGTTGGTTTCCTACATCTGCCTACACAGCACAGGGTAAAGAGCTTGCGGCATCCCCGCGTCTCATTCAATGGAACAGGCCCCCAGATGCGTGACGCTCTTCGCCAATTCGGTCACCAGGCCAACCTGCGGGAAAGATCGGACAACCCTCTCCACCCCTATGTCCACATCCGGCCACAATCGGTCAGCCGGCGGGTGGGGCCTGCACCGGGAGGAAGTCGTCCAGCTCCATCGTCGGGTGGGGGTACCTCCACTCCACGCCGTCGAACGGCACGTACATGCCCTCGGGCTGGCCGGCGAGGAAGTAGTTCCCGTCCCATTCGTTCGGGACGGTCACCGGAGCGTCCACGGGGAAGTTCGCGCCGAGGGGTTCGTACTTCACGCCGACGCCGAACATCGCGTAGACGGCGGCGTCCACGAAGTTGAGGTACCCGATGTCGCCGCGCAGGTGGGTGCCCTGGATCGCCAGGCCGTGCACCCGGTCGCGGACGAAGAACAACGCGCTCAAGTCCTTGATGACCTGGTCGAAGTTGTGCGCTCCGTCATGGTGGACCAGCGCCCGCGTCCGCGGCTCGGAGCCGAGCACGACGGCCGCGTAGGTCGGCAGGTCCCCGTGGAACATGCGGACGCGGGTCATCGCGCGCGGGAAGGCGCGGCGCAACCGCTCGTAGGTGAACTGCAGGTAGGCGTCGTTGACGTCGACGAGGTCGAGTTCCAGGCCCATGGGCTCGACGCAGCCGGCCAGGACGGCCGCCGAGCCGCCCATGAAGACGCCCACGTCGACCAGCCTGGACAGGTCGCCGTGGCAGCGTTCGACACGGCCGAAGAGGTCGAAGTAGTGGTAGGCGCTGCACTGGTCCTCGTAGGCGAGGCCCACGCTCTGGATCCGGGCGGCCGTCCGGTCGAAGATCGCGTTCTTTCCGGCGAATGCGTCCAGGTCGGCGTGGTGCCCGCCCTGGATCGGGATCTCCAGCGCTTCATGTGGATTCTCGGCGCCGGCCAGGCGGGGGTCAGGGTCGAGGAAGGTTCCCCACGTGTCCTTCTGCATCGCCACGGTCGAGACGTAGTCCGTCATTTTCAGATCCCTCTCTCAGAGCCACCGTGCCGACGGTCGCCGGGGCGCTGGCCAGGCGGACCATCGCTCCGAGCGCGGCGAGCCCGGCCACCGCCGTCACCAGGGCCGTGGCCGAGCCGAACGGCGGCTGCCAGTCACCGGACAGCGGGTTCACCGGCGGGACGACCCAGGTGTACAAGCCGTGCTGGTACCGGACCATCGTCCACGCCAGCCCGATCAGGTGCGCGGGCAGCAGGACGACCGCCAGCCAGCCCACCGCAGACCCGGCGGCGCGCGGCGCGAGCGGGCCGCGCCGGTCGACGGTGTAGGCCGCCATGAGGGCGGCGCCGGCGGCGACGGGCAGGATGTACCGGCCGTGCGCCATCATCCCCATGTTCTTCGAGCCCACGGTGTCCATCACCACCGGCAGGACGAAGCTCGCCACGACGATCAGTGCCAGCCGGAGCCGGTCGCTGCGCCGTCCCGAGGCCAGCGCCGCGATGAGGATGAATCCCGTCGCGGCGAACCAGAGGGCGTAGAAGGAGTCCGGCAACTCGACGTCCGTCCACCCGAAGATGCCGACCATTGACTTCCAGTAGAACGCGACCCGCCAGACGGCGATGACCTTGAGCGCGTCGGGCGTGTCGTGCCCGGACTCGTAGGGCGTCGGGACGAGCCCGGTGGCGTGCATGACCAGGGTCCACACCGCCGAGGCCGCGCACGCGGTCGCGATGACGGCGCCCGTCGCCCACACCCGCCGGTCGCGTGCCAGCCCGCCGAGGCGGGCGCGGCCGGCCGTGCCGAGCAGGACCGCCAGCGCGACCGCTACGGCCATGGGACCGGCGGGCCGGATGCAGGCGACCGTCACGGCCGAGACCGCGAAGAGGATCAGCAGCCGCCGATCGACGGGGCCGCGTCCGAGCACGAGGGGGATCACCGCCGTCCACATGGCGATGGAGGCGGTGATCTCCAGGCCGTTGGGGTTGACCATGCCCGCGAGCTGCATCGTCATGGGCGTCGTGGCGACGAGCAGCCCGGCGAGCAGGAACGGCCTGCGGGACCACGCCAGCACGCTGTACACCGCGGCGGCGAGGAACGCGGCCGAGAGCGCGGCGCTGATCAGCCGGGCCAGCAGGAGCCCGGTCTCGCTCGGCCACCACTTCAACGGCCACCCGACGAACAAGGAGTAGGTGGGCGGGTAGCGGCCCGTGTAGGTGAACACCCTCACCTGGTCGTGCGGCGAATCCGTGGCGGTTTCCTCCAGGCAGGCGGCCGACTTCTTCGGATCGAACGCGAAGCAGGCCGGTGACCGGCGCGCCACGCCCGCCGGGACCGACTGGAAGACGCCGGGAATCGGATCCTTGATGTTCGGCACCCGGATCTCCTCGGGTGGTGCGAACATCCCGCCGCTGACGACGCCGGCCGCCCTGGTGACGTGCGGCTGCTCGTCCGTCCCGCCGTCCCACGGCATGGCGATCGCCCATCCGCCGCCGACCGCGAAGAAGCCGAGGAAGGCGAGCAGCGCGATCAGCCGGAGGCGCTTATCGGGGAGCGCGGGTTCCTGTTTCATCGCGCGCTCCCGGGGGGCTTGCGGATACGGGCGGACAGGGCCCGCCCAAGGTGCGTCACGGCCTCGCTCAGCTCCGGTTCCCGGACCCGCTGCGGGACGGAGGCGCCGCGCAACCTGTCCAGTTCCTGACGCCTCGTCGCGTTCTCGGCCTTGGCCCGGTCGAGCTCGGCTCGCAGGTCCACGATCTCCTGCTGCTGCCTGTTGACGGTCTCGGTCAGGCGGTCCGCGTCGTCCGTCCGGGCCGCCGCCTCGTACTGCAGTTGCAGGACGCGGGTGTAGAGCGCGATCCGGTTGTTCTCCAGGGCCGCGAGGAGGTTCGAGGACGTGAGGGGACGCAACGCGTCGAAGATCTGCTCCGCGCCCGGCGCGGACGTCCTCATCAGGACACCGAACCCGAACACGGCGGGGACGATCGCGAACCGCCAGCCGCCGGCGGCGCCGTCATCGGCCAGCGCGTCCTCGACGGCCGTGAGGACGCCGTTGCGCGGCCCGCCGGCGTCCACGGCGGCCGTGAACACGCCGTCGCCCACGAACCCGGCGGGGGTGAGGTCGTCGTGCCAGACCGTCGGTCCGTCCGTCGTGGCGGGATGCGCGTCCCCGGGCGCGAGGGGGGACGGCTGGTAGTAGAAGTCACGGCGGCCGCACGGCCACAGCACATCGTGCATGGCGACCACCGCGTCAGGGGCGTTCGCCATGATCCACGCGAGTTCCTCGCGGACGACCGCGTAGTTGTGGTCGCCGTCCAGGACGTACAGGTCGGCGGCCGGCAGCTCGCCGAGCACCGCCGGGGACAGGCCCTCGACCAGGTTCAGCCTCGGGTCCTCGGCGAGGACGGCGCGCAGCTCGTCGCCCGGCGCGGGCTCGACGCAGTGCACCGTCGCGCCGAGATCGGCGTACACGGAGCTGACCTGTCCGGACTCCACGCCGACCTCGACCACGGTGGCGATCTCGCGGTGCGCGAAGATCGTCTCGAACAGTTCCCGGAACAGCGACATCGAGTGCAGCAGCAGGGGCTGCGCGCGGGCGGCGCGGGCCTGCGCGTGCGGGTCCTCGCGGGATCCGGTCACCTCATGCCCCGGTCGGTCCGCGCCTGACGCGCGCGTGAACTCATCGGGTGTCACCGAGCTTCCTCCTGGCCACTCGTCCGGCGCCGACCGCGACGCCCTTGACCCCGGCCGTCCGGTACTCCTCGCGGAGCCTTTCGGTGAGGCGCGCGGCCCGCGCGGACCGCTCGGCCCTCCGGTCGACCGGCATCCGCGGCGCCATGCCGGTCATCGACTGCGGCAGCATCGCGAACGCGACGGTGACCTGCCCGGACGACACCGCGGGGACCCCCGCGCGGCGGGCGAGCGGAAGCCACACCGCCGCGTACGGGGTGTCGAACTCCATCAGGTTGCCGCCGAGGTAGCGGCAGTCCGCGTAGTGGAGGCCGACGAAGTCCTCCGGCCGGTCCCAGCGGAGCACCTGCTCGCGGCGGCGGCCGCCCGCGATGACCTTGGCCTCGATCCAGTCGACCCGCACGATCGCGGGACGGCCGGGGATCGCCAGGGAGATGTCGACGGTGTCGTGGTGCTCGAACGCGAGCCGGGCGAACGACAGCCCGTTGTGGTTGATCCTGACGCGGCGGCGGACGGGGTCGTGCCACCGGTCGTCCGCCGTCCGGTAGCGCAGCCGCGTCTCGTACGGCTCGCCGGCGGGCTCGAACGCCTCCGCGCCGATCGCGCCCTCGGCGATGGCCCGCGCCATCGCGCCGAGCCCGGTGTCGGACGCGGCGATCAGCGCCGGCCAGAACGAGTCGCGCATGTGCAGGTCGTCGAGGTCGCCGGGCGAAAGGTACGGAATGGCGGGCTTCAGGTCGGCGGGCAGCAGGGTCGTGACGAGCGAGGAGCCGAAGTTGTCCTCGTGCGTCCAGTTGCCGAACACGGCGGCCTCGTCGGCGGTAGGCGACTCCAGCGCGGCCACCAGGATCCTCGCCAGCCGGTCGCGGGCCGGTCCGGGGCCGGTGAGGTCCGCCCAGGCGCCGTCGGACGCGGCGACGTACCTGTTCCACATGTGCTGGAACGCCAGGATGCCGTCCTGCACCGTCCGGCGCTCGGCGTTCTGGGACGGCGAGTCGGACGTCTCCCCGAGGACCGGTTCGCCGTCCTCGGTGAAGCCGATCAGCGACCCGCACAGCGCGTTGACGCACTGCTCCACGATCTCGGGGCTGCGGGTGACGGTCGCGGCGATGTGCGCCGGGTGCCCGGCCTGCGCCAGATAGCCCTCGGCGCGCAGCCCGGCCAGGTACACGCGTTCGGCGCGGTCGTCCGTCGCCAGGTACAGCCCGGACACCCGGACGCCGATGCGCGCGATCTTCAGGGCCGCGGCGAGCTGCCGCTGGATCGTGCCGCCCCAGCCGAGGTCGACGAGGGTCAGCTCACCGGCCTCGCCGGCTCGGCGGGGGGGCGCCGCGGCGTCGAGCGCGCCGGCGTCCCGCAGCGACTTGATCATGCGTTCGCGGGCGGCGGTGACCGTCACGGCGAGCCGGTTGCACAGGTGCGGCGTCTCGGTCAGCGCGCGGGCCACGCGGCCGGCGATGTCTCCGTTGTCGATGACGGTGTCGAGCTCGGTCGCCAGGCCCGGCACGTCGCCGGGATGAAGGTCCAGGACCGACAGGGTCTGCCGGACGGTCAGCCGGTAGCCGGTGCGGATGAACGCGTGCACCGCGTCGGTGTCGTGCGGGTCGAGGGCCGCCAGCGACGTCACGAACCGCGACAGCCAGACGGGCTTGGCCTCGACGTCCCAGCCGCGCGCCCGCGCCGCCTCGTTGATCAGCCGGGACAGCAGCTCGCCCTCGCGCATCGAGCACCACAGCCTGCGGGTGCCCGCCTCGTGCGCCTTCGCCGCGGCCCACTCCGCGAAGCCGGTCAGCACCGGGCCGAGGACGCCGGCCCCGTACCGCCACGCGACGTCCAGCGCGGACGTGGTGAACGGGACGCCCGAGTGGACGGCCTTGGCGCGCAGGCTGGTCAGGCCGAAGTCGCCGTGCAGGTCGTCCAGGTCGGGGGCGTGGTCGCCGAACGGCTCGACGGGCTCGCGCTCGCGCTCCAGCACGTCCAGGTACGGCTCGTCGAACCGGCGGTAGTGGACCGTGCGGACGCCCAGCTCGGACGGGACCTCATGGTCGGCGACCTCGTGGTCGCCGACGTGCACCACCTGCTCCGGGCTGCGGCCGATGTCGCGCAGGACGATCTCCCAGAGGCCGGACGCCTTGTCGGTGCCGTGCTGGTTCGACCGGAAGATCCGCACGTCGTCCAGCGGGCCGAGTTCCGGACGGTCGAGCAGGTGCGCGAGCTGGTCCTCGGTGAAATACGTGTCCGAGACCAGGACGACCTGGACGTCCTGTTTCCGCGCGGCCCGCACGAGCTCGGCGACGTCGAGGTCCACGACGGTCAGCTCGCGTTCGAGCCGCAGCTCGGCCCCGGCGAGCTGGTCGAGCGGCGCGGACCCGAAGACGCCGGCCGGCATGGCGCGCCAGATGTCGAACAGCGACACCTCGGTGCCGAGGGCGTCCCGGCCGCGGCGGGCCGCCTCCTCGGCGGCGATCCGCATCCGGCGGAACGTCGCGTCCGTCACCCACGGCGGGCAGAGCCCCGCGTCCCGCAGCCGGGAGCCGAGCAGCGCGAACGCGTCCGTCGGACGAGGGACGCGCCGCCACAGCACCGTGTCGAAGATGTCCAGGGACAGCACGGAGCACGCCCGGTCGGCGACGATGCGATGGACGTCGTCGAGCAACGGGCACGCGGACTCCTGCTTGGTCAACACCGCATCTCTCCCCTGGTCCTGCACCGGCGGCGCATGCGGCCCCCGGCCGCGGCTCGGGACACCCTATCCACCGGTTTCTCCGTGTGCGGGCCCGGTCGTGAAGCCCGAGCGGACCGCGGTTCCCGCCGCGGCGGCGCGGCGCGCCTCACGGTCCTCGCGCACCAGCCGGCCGGCCTCCTCCGTCGCCCCGTCGAAGATCACCCGGCCCTGGCGCAGCGTGACGCCGCGGTCGCAGAGCCCGACGAGCATCCGGACGTCGTGCGCGACGATGACCATCGTGCGGCCCTCGCCGCGGAGCTCGCGGATGCGGTCGAGGCACTTCTCCCGGAACGGCGGGTCGCCGACCGCCAGCACCTCGTCGATCAGGAACACGTCGGGCTCGGTGTGCGCGGCGATCGAGAACGCCAGCCGCATGAACATGCCGGACGAGTAGAACTTCACCTGGTCGTCGAGGAAGTCCTCGACGCCGGAGAACTCCGCGATCGCGTCGAACTTCCGCGTGATCTCCGCCTGGGACATGCCGAGGATCGCCCCGTTGAGGAAGACGTTCTCCCGTCCCGTCAGCTCCGGATGCAGCCCGGCGCCCACGTCGATCAGCCCCGCGACGCGGCCGCGGACGAGCACCGACCCCTCGTCCGGCTGCATGACGCCCGAGATGAGCTTGAGCAGCGTGCTCTTGCCCGACCCGTTCAGGCCCATCAGCGCGACGGTCTCGCCCTGGCCGATCGTGAGGCTCACCTCGTCCAGGGCGCGGAACCGGTCCGAGAGGCTCTGCCGGCGGAACGCGCGGACGCTCATCTCCTTGATCGAGCGCGCGTGCCGCAGCGTGAAGTTCTTCGTGACGCGGTCGATGACGATCGAGGGGGCCACGGCTACAGCTCCTGCGCGAAACGCTTCTGCATGCGGGCGAAGGCCGCGTGCCCGGCGGCGAAGACCAGCACGCTGGCGGCGAGGGAGATGCCCGCGCGGGCGTACAGATCGGGCGGGAACGTGAAGTCGCCGCGGGTTCCGGGGAACCAGAAGGCGCGCTGGAACAGGGACACGGCGCTGACGAGCGGGTTGGCGAGATACACGTCCAGGACCCAGCCGGGCGCGTGCTCCCGGACGTGCGTCCACGGGTAGATCATCGGCGCCGACCAGGTGATGACGATCATGAGGATGTCCACGACCTGCTCCAGGTCGCGGAAGAACACGTTGACGGCCGCGCACAGCAGCCCGAGCCCGAGCCCGAGGACGGCGATGATCGCGAACCCGAGCACGGCCGCGGCGAGCCCCTCCGGCGAAGGCCGCCACCCGGTGGCGACGGCCGCCCCCAGCAGGATCGTCAGGCCCGGCAGGAAGTGCACCAGCGACACCAGCGCCGACGCCGTCGGGAACAGCTCGCGGGGCAGGAACACCTTCCGGACGAGCGCGGCGTTGCCGGTCACCGAGCGGGTCGCCGAATGCAGCGTCTCGGTGAACAGGTTGATCAGCACCATGCCCGAGAACAGGTAGACCGGGAAGTTCTCGATCAGCTGGTCCAGGCCGAGAAAGACGCCGATGACGTAGTAGTAGACGGCGAAGTGCACCGCCGGCCGCACGTACGACCAGCCGAGACCCAGCAGGGACCCCTTGTAGCGGGCCCGCAGCTCCCGGCGTACCAGCAGCCGCAGCAGGTACTTGCTCCGGAACGTCTGCCGCAGCCCGCCGTCGCGTCCGGGAGGCCGGAGCCCCGCGTCCGCGTGGATCGGCGTGACCGTCATTCCCGTCCGCCTCCGGAACCGGCGGCGTTCGCGGAGTCGGCGGCATTCGCGGAGCCGGCGGCGGGCGGCGGGCTGGGCGGAGACGCGTCGAACGTCGCGCGCCACGCCTCCGGCGAGGCGAGCTCGGTCATGGCCGCCCGGTACCGGCGGCTCAGCTCGGGCCACTCCCGGCTGAGCCGGGCGTGGAGCACCGACGTCCGCCTCAGCAACGCCCTGAACCGCTCAGGGTCGCGCTGGTACCAGGCCACCTTCGTGCCGTCGGCGGACGAGACCAGCGCGCTGTCGAGCTGCGCCAGCAGGCTCCAGTGCCGGTCGATGCTCGGCACCACCGCCTGCGGGTTGCCGAGCGCCGCCGCGTCCACGGGACGGAGCTGCTTCACGGTGCCGAGCATCGCGCTCGCCAGCACGTTCACCCTCCCCTTCGGCGGCTTGAACCCGCGTCCCCGCTTCAGCGGCTTGGTCATCCGGACCTGCGGGAACTCCTCGTGGCTGACGCGGCTCTGCGCGTCCGGGAAGGCCGCCCGGAACGCCAGGAGCTCGGGGAGCTTCGTGGCGATCCCGCCGTGCATGTGCTCCGGCCCGGTCAGCACGTCCTCGATCGCCGACAGCATCAGCTCGGCGGTGGAGTACTGCATCGCGAGGGCGTGCTTCACCGAGATGATGAAGCTCTCCTTGGGAAGGTTGCCGCCCCGCTCGTACGGGGAGTGCAGCAGCGCCGTGACCAGCCGGTTGCGCTCGTGGAAATACGCCTGCCAGTCGATGCCGTCGTCCTTGTCCTGCCACGGGACGTGCCAGGCGGCCATCCCGGGAAGGGACACGGTCGGAAAGCCCGCCTCGCCCGCGCGGACGCAGTACTCGGCGTCGTCCCATTTGATGAACATCGGCATGGACAGGCCGACCTTGCGGACCACGTCGGTGGGGATGAGGCACATCCACCAGCCGTTGTAGTCGACGTCCACGCGCCGGTGCAGCCACTTCGTCTGCCGCAGGCTCCCCGAGCTCTTCCTCACGCGCCGGTTCGTGTTCGGGTTCAGGACCGGGAACGGGTTCGGCGGGACGGCGAAGTCGTGCTCCCGCTTGGTGTGCGGGGCCTCCTCCCACCACCAGCGGTACCGGCCGATGGTCTCGCCGTAGGCGTGCAGCTGGGAGCGGGCGAACAGGTTGAACATGTGCCCGCCCACGATCGTCGGCGTGCGGGCGAAGTCCGCGAACGCGACCGCGCGCAGCACGCCCTCGGTCTCGGTGACGACGTCGTCGTCGAGCAGGAGGACGTAGTCGCTCTTCCCGGCCCGGACCGTCTCGTCCATCGCCCGGGAGAAGCCGCCCGACCCGCCGAGGTTGCCCTGCTCGATCACGCGGAGCCGCGGCCCGAGCGACTCCGCCGCCCGCGCGAAGTCCCCGTCGTCGCGGACCCGCTGGGCGCCCTGGTCGACGACGTAGATCTCGTCCACCACGTCCAGGACCTCGGGCGCCTGCCCGAGCGCGATGAGCTGGTCGACGCAGTAGCCCGGCCGGTTGAACGTCGTGATGCCCAGGCTGACCCGACCCTGCCGGACGCGGCCGGCAGCGCTCGGGTCCGCGCACCAGTCGGCCCGCTCCAGGACGGCGGTGCCCTCGCCCGCGACGACGTCCATCCAGTACCAGCCGCCGTCGATGAACGGGCGCAGCGTCAGCCGGATCGTCTCCTCGCGGGAGTCCTCCGAGTCGATCCGGACGGAGTCGACGCGCTCGATGTGGCCCTTCGCGCTGGACCGGTAGACGATCACGCTGGCCTGGCCGCGCAGCCTGACCCGCAGGACCACCTCCTTCACCGTCGTCCACCGCCGCCAGTAGCTGGCCGGGAACGCGTTGAAGTAGGTGGCGAACGACGCACGGCGTCCCACCGGCACGACCACGCTGCGCCGGCCGACGATGTCGGCGGGGCCGGAGAGGAGACCGGCCTCGACTGCGGCCTCGGCTGCGAACGCCTCCGCGCCCCGCGCGATGTCGCCCTCGACGTACAGCTTGAGGACGTCCAGGTCGCGGTCCACGGGCATCACGACCCGCTGCAGGACGCGCAGGTCTCCGGCGGCGCCCCCCGGCTCGGCCGCCTCGGCGGATCGGCTCACTCGTCCACACCTCCATGTTCCTTCTGGGAAGACGGCTCCCCAGACCCCCGGGGCCTTGCGTTTGTTAGACGCGAACCACTGCCGAAATGGGGACGCAGTTTGTTGTCGACCATTCCGAGCGCGCTCGCGATGGCCATGTGCATATCGAGGTACTTGTAGGTGCCGAGCCGCCCGCCGAACAGGACGCCGTCCTCGCGCGCGGCCAGTTCCCGGTAGGCGTGCAGGCGGGCGCGGTCGGCGGCGGTGTTGACCGGGTAGTACGGCTCGTCGCCCCGCTCGGCGGCCCGCGAGAACTCCCGCATGATGACCGTCTTGTCGGACGGGTAGCCGTCCCGTTCGGGATGGAAATGGCGGAACTCGTGGATCCGCGTGTACGGGACGTCCTCGTCCGCGTAGTTCATGACCGGGGTGCCCTGGAAGTCGCCGGTCGGCTTGACCTCCATCTCGAAGTCCAGGGTGCGCCAGCCGAGTTCGCCTTCCGAGTGGCCGAAGTAGCGGTCCAGGGGCCCGGTGTAGACGACGGGCACGTTGCCGACGACGTCGTCGCGCAGGTCGAGGAAGTCGGTGTTCAGCCTGACCTCGATGTTCGGATGGTCGGCCATCCGCTCCAGCCAGGCCGTGTAGCCGTCGACCGGAAGACCCTCGTAGGTGTCGTTGAAGTACGAGTTGTCGAAGGTGTACCGCACCGGCAGCCGGGTGATGATCTCCGCCGGGAGGTCCCGCGGGTCGGTCTGCCACTGCTTCGCGGTGTAGCCGCGGATGAACGCCTCGTACAGCGGGCGTCCGATCAGCGAGATCGCCTTCTCCTCCAGGTTGGCCGGGTTCCGCACCTCGGCGGCCTGCCCGGCGATCAGCGCGCGCGCCTCGTCCGGGGTGAAGGCGCGGCCGAAGTACGCGCAGATCGTGCCGAGGTTGATCGGCATCGGGTAGACCCGGCCCTTGAACGTGGAGTACACGCGGTGCCGGTAGCCGGTGAAGGCGGTGAACCGGTTCGCGTACTCCCAGACCCGCTCGTTGGACGTGTGGAACAGGTGCGCCCCATAGCGGTGGACTTCGATTCCCGTCTCCGGCTCGGTCTCGCTATAGGCGTTGCCGCCGATGTGGTCGCGCCGGTCGAGCACCAGCACGCGCAGCCCGAGTCCGGCCGCGCAGCGCTCGGCGACCGTGAGCCCGAAGAAGCCGGAACCGGCCACCACGAGATCAACATTCACTGGACGGCGTCCATCCCGTGCGGGGGGAGAGGAAGACCTGGCCGCGCCCGGCGCCGGCCGGTCTGTATGTACCGGATGGAGCTAAGATACCCGGGGTTCGATCGATACCGGCGCAGGAGTCCAGGGATCGCGGTGCCCCCATCCACTTCCCGCAGTGCGGCGCGTGGTGCGGCGCAGAGTCCGCGCCCCGCGGTCTTCCTGCACGTCGGGGCCGCCAAGAGCGGGACGACGTTCCTCCAGCACGTGCTGTGGCACAACCGGGACCGGCTGCGCGAGCGCGGCGTCCTCTACCCGGGCAAGGACATCGCCGCCCATGTCAGGGCGGCGTTCGACCTGCGCAGGACGTTCTTCTCCGGCGCGTCCGACCCGCGGACCCGCGGAGCGTGGCGGGCGCTGGTGGACGAGGCCCGCGCCTGGCAAGGCGACGTGATCGTCTCGCAGGAGCTGTTCGCGCCCGCCCGGCCCGCGTACGTCCGGCAGGCCATGGCCGACCTCGACTTCGCCGACGTCCACGTGATCTTCACCGTGCGTGACCTCGGCCGGCAGATCCCGGCGCACTGGCAGGAGGACGTCAAGAACCGGTTCGCCACGCCGTTCACCGAGTTCGTGGCGGCCCTGCGGCGGCGGAACTGGCGCACGTTCGAGAGCGCCCGGCTCTTCTGGGGGCTCCAGGACCCGGTCGCGGTGCTCGGACGCTGGGGCGCGGGCCTGCCGCCGGAGCGCGTCCACGTCGTCACGCTGCCCAAGCCCGGCGCTCCGCGCGACCTCCTCTGGCGGCGTTTCTGCACCGCCACCGGCCTCGTCCCAGACGACTACGACCTGTCCACCACGTTCGCGAACCCCTCGCTCGGCCTGCCGGAGACCCAGTTCCTGCTGCGGCTCAACGAGGCGCTCGGCGACCGGGTCGGCTGGCATGCCTACAACGACGACGTCAAGCTCTTCCTCGCCCAGCACGTGCTCGCGGCGCGGCCGTCGCCCGTCCGGATCGAGCTGCCCGCCGAGCACGTCCCGTGGGCAACCGAACGGGCCGTCGAGATGGCGGAGGACCTGCGTGCCGCCGGCTACCACGTGGTGGGCGACCTGTACGAGCTGATGCCCGCGGCCGCGTCCGGCCCCGCCCTCGGGACCGCGCCCGCGCACCCGCCCGACGAGCCGTGCTGGGCGGAGATGGCCGATGTCGGCGTCGATGCCATCTCGGCGCTGCTGCGGCGCGTCCTGGAGAGGAAGGACGGCGCCGACGCCGTGCCCGGTGCGGAGCTACCGGTCCGCGACCAGATCGACCTGCTGCGGAGAGATTCCGCCGACCTGGCGCAGACCACCGGCCGGCTCGCGCACGACGCCGCGCCGCTCGCCGAGCGGGCGGTGCGGAACGTGAACGACCGCTATCCGGCGGCACGGCGGCTGCACGGCGCCTACCGGAGGTTCCGCAGCGGGACGGGACGGTCCGGCGCCGAGACGGGAACGAGGTGAACGCGGTGGCCGCTGGGGAGTCCGGGAAGTCCGTCTACCTGCACATCGGGGCGCCCGCGGCGGAGACCGACTTCCTCCACCGGGCCTTGTGGGACAACCGGCGCCGCCTCGCCGACGCCGGCGTCCACTACCCCGTCGCCGGTCCGCAGGAGCACTTCGCGGCCGTCATGGACCTGCGCGAGATGAGCTGGGGCGGGCGACGCGAGCCGAGCTGGGACGGCGCATGGGGCCGGATGGCCGAACGCGCCCGTGAGTGGGACGGCCCCACGGTGGTCTTCTCCCAGGGCCTGCTGGGCGGTGCGACCGAGCAGCAGGTCAAGCGGGCCGTCGCGGCGCTGGAACCGGCCGACGTGCACGTGGTGTTCGCCACCCGCGACCTCGGCTGGCAGCTGATCCTGGACTGGCAGGAGCAGCTCCGGCACGGCCACACGATCGCGTTCGAGCGGTTCGTGGACGACCTCGTCGCACGCGGCGTCCACGCGCCGAAGCCGTACGGCGAGATGTTCTGGGGACTTCACGACCCGGTGCGGGTGCTCGGGGTCTGGGAGTCCGCCGTCCCGAAGGAGCGCGTCCACGTGCTCACCCTGCCCGCGCCGGGCGGCGGCCAGGGTCTGCTGTGGGACCGTTTCCGCGCCCTGATCGGCGTGGACGCCGGGGCGTGCGACGTCGAGGGGATCCCCGCGGACGAGCCGCTGTCGGCGATCGAGGCGGAGCTGCTGCGCCGGTTGAACGAGCGGATCGGACGGGCGCTGGGCGACGACTACGAGCGCGTGGTCCGGCAGTACCTCGTCGGTCACGGCCTCACCGAGGGCACCGCCAAGACAGGACGTCCGCAGATGGGCCTGCCGGCACGGCACGCCGAGTGGGCGGCGAAGCGCACCCGGGAGGTCGCGGACGCCCTGCGCGCCGCGGGCTACGACGTGCGCGGGGATCTCGGCGAGCTGACGACGTCCCGTGACCCGGGCCCCGCCATGCTGCCGGGCGACGTCCCGGACGAGCTGATCGCGACCGCTTCTGTCGGTGTCGTGGCGCATCTGCTGGAGGAGCTGACGCTGGCGCACGAACGCATCGGGCTCGCGCACCTGCACAGCGAGATGGCCGAGGTCCGGGAGAACCTGGGGCGGCTGCTGGAGGCGGCCGCGACCCCGTCGCCGCCGCTGCGGCGCGCCGCCCGGCGCGCGAACAGGCGAAACCCGTGAACCAGGGTTCAGGGAGAGGCGTGTCCGTCGCGGCGGTCGTCGTCACCTACAACCGGCGCGAGCTCTTGGACGAGGCGCTGACCGCGCTCGGCGCGCAGACGCGCGTCCCGGACCGGGTCATCGTCATCGACAACGCGTCCGCGGACGGCACCGCCGAAATGGTCGCCGACCGGTTCCCGGACGCCGACCTGCTGACCCTGCCCCAGAACGTGGGCGGTGCGGGCGGGTTCAGCGCGGGAATCGCCCGCGCGCTGGACGGCGGCGCCGATCTCCTCTGGCTTCTGGACGACGACACGGTCCCCGGGCCCAAGGCCCTTGAGGCACTGCTGGTTGCGCGGAAGCAGGCCACGACGGATGAGGACGGGCCGCCCGCGCTGGTGGCCGGCCGCGTCGTTTGGACGGACGGACGCGATCATCCGATGAACACGCCGCGTCCGAAGCCCAGGCCGACGGCGTCCGAGGCGCGGATCGCGCGGGCCGCGGGCTGCGTGCCGATCCGCTCGGCGTCCTTCGTGTCCCTGCTGGTGGACGCGAGGGGCGTGCGGGAACGCGGGCTCCCGGTCGCCGACTACTTCCTCTGGAACGACGACTTCGAGTTCACGACCCGGCTCCTGCGCGGCCGTCGCGGTCTGCTCTGCCCGGACAGCGTCGCCGTGCACAAGACCAGGGAGTTCGGCGGGACGGACGTCGACCCCGGTGACCGCTTCTTCTACGAGGTCCGCAACAAGATCTGGCTGTTCTCCCGGAGCCCGGGCCTGGCCCCGGCGGAACGCGTCCTGTACGCGGGATCGACCCTGCGGCGCTGGGGCCGCACGTTCGCCCGGTCCTCGAACCGGACGGTGCTGCGCCGTGCGATGCTCCGCGGGGTCAAGGCGGGGCTGTCCGGTCGCCCCAGGCCCACCCCGGTGGTGCTGCGCGAGGTCGGAGTCGATTTCCCGTCCATGACGGCGACTCACCCGGAGACGTGAGCCCTACCGGAGTTCGAGATAGTCGATCTGCCCCTGCCCGGCCAGCCTCCGCAGGCTGACGGTGTTCCATCCGGCGGCCAGTTCCACCTTCGCCGTCGCGGACGCCCAGCCGGCCTTCGCCGTGGTGGGCAGCCGCAAGGGCTCCGCGGCGTAACCGTTGACCGAGAGTTCCAGGTCGGCGTCGTAGCCCGTCGCGTTGGCGTACCGCGCCGCGACCGAGTACCGCCCGGCAGCGGGCGCGAACACGGGGACGTCCACACGGCAGCCGTCGTGGGTGAACGGACCGATCGCCCGGCCGCCCGACGCGTACGGCCGCACCGGCGCGGACACGCAGCCGTTCAGCCGCGCCCGCTCCGCCTCGTACCGGACGGGGACGCCCCGGATCGCGGGACGCGCACCGTCCCATCCGAGCCGGGCGACGTACATGCTCCGGGTCACCCGGGAACCGCCGCGGTAGTCACGGATGCCGTGGAAGACCAGGTAGTCGCCGCTGTCGTCGGCGAGGACGTCCGCGCTGCCCGGCCCCTCGATCTTCCGCTCGTACCCGCCGGTCGACTGGAGCGGCCACGCCGCCTTCTGGTACGGCCCCTCGATCGACGACGCGACCGCGTAGCGGGTCTGGTAGTTCGGCTTGAAGTACCAGCCGGACGCGTAGAACAGCACGTACTTGCCGCCCCGCCGGACCAGGTCGGGGGCCTCCACGAGCACGGGCTCGTCCGCGCGTCGCGCCATGATCTGCTTCGCCGGGCCGGCCAGCGTCAGCCCGTCCGGCGACAGCTTGACCAGGTAGATCGCCGCCGTCTTCCGGGCGTCGCTCTTGTAGAGGAGGTAGCGCGTGCCGTCCTCCTCGATGTAGGACGCCGGGTCGATGGCGCCGCCGAGGTTCAGCGGGCACACCAGCGGCGCGCCTTCTCGCGGGATGAACGGCCCGGCCGGTGACGACGCCGTCGCGACGCCGATGCACTGCTCGTCGCCGCCTCTGCGGCGTGCCGAGAAGTACAGCACGTACGAGCCGGACCCGCCGCTCGGCGGGACGACCTCGGGCGCCCACGTCCGCCCCTCCATCGCCCAGGCCGGGAGCCTGGCGAAGCCGTCGCCGGGCAGCACCTTCCAGGGCCCGGTCGGGGACGTCGCCGTCGCGACCGGCATCGTCGCGGCCGCGTTGTTGGTGCCGTACGCGAAGTACCCGCCCGCCACCTTGATCACGGTCGGATCGGCGAACGAGCCGTGGATCACCGGTTTCACCGGCGAATAGCCGGGCGGGTCGATCGGCGCCGGGGAGCCGGCCGGGCTCGGCAGCGGCGGCCCCTCGTCCTCCGGCCGCTCCTTCGACGCGCCCGGGGAGGACCGGGCGTCGGCCCCGCCGGACAGCGGTCCCCACGAGACGGCGAGCCCGACGATCAACGCCACCAGCACGCTGATCGCGGCCCCGGCGACCAGCGGCAGCACCGGCGCGAGCGCACGCAGGTCCCCGCCCGTCCTCCTCATAGCACCCGAATCATGCCAATAACCCGCACGGTACGGCGAACCAGCGGGGTCGCCGCAGATGGCGGCATCGTCGCCCGGCAGGGAAAACGTCCATCATGCGCGAAACGTCCCCGCGCTCGTTACGCTTGATCAGCACCCGCATCCCGAAGGAGAGACGGACGTTGATCCGACATCGGCGGCTCGCGGCCCTGTTCTGCCTGGTCGCCGCACTCGGCCTCAGCGGCTGCAACAGCGTCCGGCCGCCGGGAAATCCGGGCGGCGGGCAGAAGGAGACCAAGCCGGCGAAGAAGCCGAACGTCGTGTTCGTCCTCACCGACGACCTTTCCTGGAACCTGATCGCGCACATGCCCCAGGTGCTCGGAATGCAGCGGGACGGGCTCACCTTCGACAACTTCCTCATGGCGGACTCGCTATGCTGCACCTCCCGCGCGACGATCTTCACCGGCAGGTATCCGCACAACACCGGGGTGCGCACCAACTTCCCGCCCGACGGCGGCTACGAGGTCTTCAAGGCGAAGGGCGGCGAGCAGGCGTCGTTCGCGCCGTTCCTCCAGAAGGCCGGGTACCGCACCGCGCTGCTCGGCAAGTACATGAACGGCTACCGGCCGCACGACACGCATGGCGGGACGCGTCCGTACGTCCCGCCGGGCTGGAACGAGTGGTACGTCACCGGCAACGGCTACCCCGAGTACAACTACAACCTGAACGAGAACGGACAGATCGTCCATTACGGCAGCAGGCCGCAGGACTATCTGACCGACGTCCTCGCGAACAAGGGACTGGAGTTCATCAAGAAGGCCCACGGGTCGGCGCAGCCGTTCTTCATGGAGATCTCGACGTTCGCGCCGCACGGGCCGTTCGTCCCGGCGCCGCGGCACGCCGGCGGATTCCCCAACCTCCGCGCGCCGCGCTCGCCGTCGTTCAACGAGACGGACATCCGAGACAAGCCGTCCTGGCTGCGGTCGCACCGCCCGCTCCGCAGGCCCGGGATCGACCGCATCGACGCGGGCTTCCGCGACCGGGTCCGGATGGTCCAGTCCGTGGACGAGATGATCGGCCGGATCCGGACAACCCTGAAGCAGCTCGGCCTCGACCGCGACACCTATCTGGTCTTCGGCTCCGACAACGGCTTCCACATGGGCGAGCACCGGCTGGCCGGGGGCAAGATGACCGCGTTCGACACCGACATCCGCGTCCCCTATGTCGTCGTGGGACCGAGCGTCCCTCCTGGTCACCGGGTCCGGGAGCCCGCGCAGAACACCGACCTCGCCCCGACGTTCCTGGAGCTCGGCGGCGTGCGCCCGCCGCCCGCGACCGACGGCCGGTCGCTCGTCCCGTTCCTGCGCGGCGCCAAGCCGTCAGGCTGGCGGGAGACGGCGCTGGTCGAGCACGTCAAACCGCCGCCGTCGCCCGCGGACCCGGACCGGCAGGACTCCGCTCCCGGTGCCCCGACCACCTACAACGCGCTTCGCAACGACGACCTGTTGTACGTGGAGTACGCCAACGGGGAGCGCGAGTACTACGACCGCCGCCGCGACCCCCACGAGCTGAACAACATCGCCGGCACGCTGCCGGAACAGCGGCGGCGGCACCTCTCGGACCTGCTGTACGCGCTCACGCACTGCACCGGTGAGAGCTGCACCACCGCGGGGCGGAGCCGCTGAGGGAATCGCGTCCGTTATGCGCCGCTATCATCGCTGACGACTGCGAATGCACGCCGATCGTGCACATGAGCTGAGGCGGGGGAGAGCGGGTGTGACTCCAACCGGAAAGCCGGATGACGAGCACGAGGTGGAGCGTCCCGACCCCGGGCAGCCGGCTCAGGCACCGCCGCCGCCGCAGTGGCTGAACGATCAGCAGTCCGCGGCCGCCCCGCTGCTCCCCGAGTACGGCGCCGAGGAGGCCGAGCCGGAGCGCGAAGCCGCGTCCGCCGGAGCGCCCGAAGCAGCCCCCGGCTCCGACTCCGGCATGGACGAGGCGATGCACACCGTGGTCCTGGGAGGCCACACGCCCGCCCCGAGTACGGGCCCCTCGGACGAGGACACCTCCGGCGGGAACGCGTCGCAGCCGCCCACGCCGGCGCCTCCCGCCGGTCGGCCCCCGGCCGCCGGCATTCCACCGGCCACGTCCACCGACATCCCGGCGCCGCCGCCGTTCCCGTTCGAGCAGGAGATGCCGGACGCGACGCGCGTGCAGTCCCCCGCGCCGCCGCCCTTCCCCTACGCGCAGGAGATCCCGGACGCGACCCGGGCGGAGCCTTTCCCGACGCAGCAGCCGTCCTCGGCGCCCCCGCAGCACCCGCCGGGCCCGCCGGCGTCACCGTCCCAGAGCCCACCGGCGCACGAGCCGTTCCCGTACGCCCAGCAGATCCCCGGCACTCCCGCTCCCGACGCCCACGAGCCGTTCCCCTACGCGCAGGAGATCCCTGGCGCGCAGCAGCCGGCTCCCCCGGCCGCGGAGCCGTTCCCGTGGGCGCAGCAGATCCCCGGCGCGACCGGGCCAGGCCAACCGGGGCAGTTCGGGCAGCCGGGCCAACCGGGGCAGGGCGCCGTCCAGCCGGTCGCGCCGCCGCCCGCGATCGAAGAGCCGTGGCGGACGCAGGGCAGGTCGCCGAGGTCCCGCAGAAGCGTCAAGAAGCCGCTCCTGATCGGCGCGGCGACGCTCGCCGTCGCCGGCCTGGTCGCTGCCGGCGTGCTGGTCGTGCCCGGTCTCCTCGAAGGCGACGGCGAGGGTGACGGCGGCGAAGGCGCGAAGCTGGCCGCCTCCCTGTTCCCCGTGAGCGGCGCCGCCCGCACCGACGGCCGCGACCAGCAGATCACCGGCGTCGCGGCGGTCGGCTCGACGGTGGTCGCGATCGGCGGCGAGACCGACCCGCAGAACGCCCGGGGCCTGTTCCTGGTCTCAGGCGACGGCGGACGCACGTTCGAGTCCGGCGCCCAGCAGAGCACGGACGGCGGCGTCGCGCCGTCCGGCGGCGTCCCCGAGGCGGTCGGCGGCTCGTCCCGCGGCTGGATCGCGATCGGCTCCCGGGCCGGGGGCGGCGGCGCCGTCTGGACCAGCGACGACGGCCGCACGTGGCGCAGGCAGCCCGACGCCGTTGGCGACGTGTTCGGCGCGGGCAACCGCGTCCGCCGGATCGTCGCGACCGACAGCGGCTACCTCGCCGTCGGCGACAACTCCCCGAAGGGCGACTTCACCGACTCCCGGCCGGCGGT
Source organism: Actinomadura sp. KC06 (assembly GCF_004348735.1). GTDB lineage: Bacteria > Actinomycetota > Actinomycetes > Streptosporangiales > Streptosporangiaceae > Spirillospora. Next base: position 20,892 of record NZ_SMKT01000070.1, on the reverse strand, counting down.
GTGGCTGTCCGGCGACGGTCAGAGGTGGGAGGCCCGCGTCGGCGACCAGATCGGCGTCCAGGTCAGCAAGGGCAAGTTCTCGCTGGTCGAGGCCGCCGCCAGCGGCAACGTGATCCTCCTGGAGGGGCTCGTCACGCCCGACTCAGGGAAGCCCGGCCCCTACCGGGTGGTCTGGCGCTCCGAGGACGGCGGCCGGACCTGGGCGACGTCCGACGTGCCCGTCCCGAAGGGCAGCCGCGGCCTCATGGTCGGCGGCGGCCAGGCCGGGTTCCTGGCGATGCGCGAGATCAAGTCGTCCGGCAAGCTCTACGGCCAGGCGTTCACGTCCAAGGACGGCAAGTCCTGGACCAAGGCCGGGGCGCTGCAGCCGTCCGACTACAAGCGGACCAGCCGGGTCATCGGCGACGGCGGCGGCTACGCGGCCATCGTCGTCCGCGGCCGGGACGTCCTGGTGTCGCGCAGCGCCGACGGCGCGGCCTGGCAGGACGCCGGCGCGGCGGAGTTGCGGCCCGGCCGCGAGTTCACGGGCGCCGCGCTGGCCGGCGGCCAGGCGATCATCGGCGGCCGTGAGCCCGGCGGCGGCGACATGGACCCGGTGCTCGGCGTCTGGGACGCCGGCGGCGCCGCGGTCCCCGTCGACCTGACGAAGATCCGCGGTGTGATCCGGCCCGACCATTCGATCCGGTCCGTGGGCGCGACGGACGCCGTCGCCGTCGCCGTGGGCAGCGCACGCGGCGACGCCGCCGTCTGGTCGTCGCAGGACGGCGCGTCCTGGAAACCCGCCCAGGGCCTCGGCGCCGCGTTCACCCGGCCGGGGCCTCAGCAGTTGAACGACGTCGTCGCCGCCGCGGCCGGCTGGCTGGCGGTCGGCTACGACCAGGCGGCGCCGCGGCGTCCGCTCGTCGTCACCTCCAAGGACGGCGCGACCTGGGAGGCCGCCGACTCCGCCGCCGTCTTCGCGGGCAACAAGGACGGGACACCGATCACCTACGCCGCCGCGGCCGGGAACGCCGGATACGTGATCGCCGGGACGCAGGGCTTCTCGGTGGTCACCTGGTTCACCAAGGACCTCAAGAACTGGGCGCGGGGCGCCGGCACCGACCCGAAGATGCTGCAGGGCGACAAGGCCGCACCCCGCTGGATGCTGGACGTCGCCGCCGGCTCGTCCGGCTACGCGGCCGTCGGCGGCAGCCGCGACGCCAAGGGCAACCACCCCTCGGTGTGGTCGTCGACCGACGGCAGGAAGTGGACGTTGCAGCAGCTTCAGCTCCCCCCGGGCGTGACCGAGGGCCACCTCACCCACGTCGCCGCCCGCGAGAACACGCTCGTCGCCACCGGCCTCGCGGCGACGCAGAGCGGTCTGAACTGGCTCGGCTACGTCTCCACCGACGGCGGCAGGTCGTGGAAGCCGCTGAATTCCCCGAGCGGCGACACGGTCGTCTTCGTCACCGCGCTGACCGCGACGCCCAAGGGCTTCGCCGCCACCGGCACGACCGGGTCGGCGGGCGCCACGGACGTGGCGTCGTGGACGTCCACGGACGGCTCGTCCTGGACCGCCACGACGCCCGGCGGCACCGGCCTCGGCGGCGCCGGCGACCAGGAGATCACCGGCCTCGCCGCCTTCAAAGGGACGCTGCTCGGCGTGGGCCGCAGCGCGGACGCCGGCGGCGACCAGCCCGTCCTCTGGTCGCGCGCGAACTGAACGCGGTCATCGGTCGGCGGGCAGAACGGCGCGTGCCGCCGTGCCCGCCGCGCGGCCGGATCGCGTCGCCCCGATCAGCAGGCGGGCGGGACGGGCGGCTCCGGCGGCGCGGAGGAGAGGGGCGCCACCGGCGCGCGGGTCTGCTCGGGTTGGCGGGCGTGCCGCGGGACGTACGTCAAGGCCGCCGGCGCCGCGGCGTCGGCGCGTTCGCGTGAGCGGTTGCGGCGAGCCCCGTACGGGGCGACGACCATCCGGTAGAAGGGACGCCGGACGAGGGTCGGCACGAGCCGATAGCCGCCGCGGACGACGACGTTGCGCCAGTACTGGGGGCGGGAGATGAACCCCTCGCCGAGCATCTCCCGCTGCAGCCTGAGCTCCGAGCGCAGCAGGTCGCGGCCCCCGCGCCGCTCGTACGCGCCGTCCCCCACCCGGTAGTAGACGAGCGGCTCGGCGACGTTCACGACCCGCGCGCCGTTCGCGATCATCCGCGCGAACAGCCAGTAGTCCTCCATGAGCGGCAGGTCGCCGTAGCCCCCGACCGCGACGACGGCGCTACGGCGGTAGACGACCGTCGGATGGTTGAACGGGTCGTGCAGGCGGGAGTAGCGCGCTATGTCGGCCGGGTCGCTGGGCGGAATGCGCTGCCCGACGATGTCGGAGATGTCGGCGCCGAATTCCAGCAGCCCGGCGCCCACGAGCTCCGCCCCCGAGCGCACCAGCGGCACCTGGGTCTGGAACCGGTGCGGCATGGCGATGTCGTCGGCGTCCATCCGGGCGACGATGTCGTGCCGGGCGGCCTGCAGGCCCGCGTCCAGGGCGGGGCCGAGCCCGCGGTTGTGCTCCAGCTGGACGAACGACACCTCGGCGGGACTGCCGGCGACGAGTTCCCGCAGGCAGGCCGACAGCTCTTCGGAGACGGGGCCGTCCTGGACCAGGACGACCTGGTCGGGACGGAGCGTCTGATCGTGCACGGCACTGCGGAACGCCACCCGGACGTGATCCTCGCGATCACCGCCGTAGACGGTCATTAACAGCGTGAAGGGTTCGGGCTGCATGCGTCCGTTCCGAGGGGGGCGTAGGCGCCCGGCAGAGCCCTGTGCGGGGATCGGCTCCTCGGGGCAGAGGTCGGGGGGAATCAGATGGGTCGTCCTAGATGTGACGCTTCAGCGGGGGTGTTGGTTTGCGCGGGCCAAGATACCGGTGTGCCCCGACAACCGCGGACTTGACGCTCTGACCTGGCCGGCGTCCCTCTCCTGGCCGCACCCGGACAGCCGGGGCCGAGCAGCCCGGGCGGGGGCGGTGGGTCAGGTTTTGGCGCAGATGTCGCGGTCGGCGCGGATTTCTCCGGCGACCTTCGGTACTGCCGCGTTCTGGCCCAGGAGGGTGGCGCCGTCCTTGCCGATGACCAGGTAGACGTAGCCGGGTTTGGCGGACTTCCCCGGACGCGGCTCATGGCCCGGCAGCGCGATCGCCATGCGGGCCGCCTGCCGTTCGGCGCCCTTGCCGTACAGGATCTGGGTGCGGGCGTAGCGCTTCTTGCTGGTGCCGACCTTGACGACCTTGAAGCCGCGCTCGGTGAGCTGGTCGGCGGTGCGCTGCGCCAGGCCCGGGGTCCCGGCCCCGTTGTAGACGCCGACCCTGACCTGTTCCGGCGGGACGGGCCGGACCTTGTTCTGCGCCGCGACAGGCGCCGGAGGGGCGGGCTCGGGAAGCTTGTTGTCCTCCCGGACGGCCCGGAACAGCGGCTCGGCCAGGGCCATGTTGAACTGGACGCGGTTCGTGTCCTGCGGATACGCCTGCACCGGGACGGTGACGAACCGCACCTTCCCGGCGCTCATGCCGCGCAGGCTGCCCGCGAGTTTCTGCATCACCGAGAGCGTGAGCTTGTCGTCCGCCTTGATCGATTTGGCGACGGCGGAGAGGAACTCGTAGGTGCGTCCCGGGTCGGTGAGCATGCCCTTGTCGGTGGCCTTCTTCACCACGGACGCCATGAACGCCTGCTGCCGCTTGATCCGGTCGAGGTCGGAGCCGTCCCCGAGGACGTACCGGGTGCGGACGTAGCCGAGGGCCTGCTCGCCGCGGACGACCTGGCGCCCCGCCTTGAGGTGCAGTTCGGCCTTGGGATCGTCGATGCGGCGGGGGACGCAGATCTCCACGCCGTCGAGTGCGTCCACGACCCGTTTGAACCCGGCGAAGTCCACCTCGACGTAGTGGTCGATGTGGATCTTGGTGAGGGACTCGATGGTCCGCCAGGTGCAGGCGGGGCCGCCGTTGGAGAACGCCATGTTGATCATCCCGAACTGGGCGGGGACGGTGGCGCCGTTCTTCTTCTTGCAGGGCGGCATCTGCACCATCGAGTCGCGCGGGAAGCTGATGCCGATGGCGCTCTCGCCGCCGGGCGAGATGTGCAGCAGGATCGTGGTGTCGGACCGCTGCCCGGCCTCCGAGCCATAGCGGCCGTTCTCGCCTTTGCGGCTGTCCGACCCCATCAGCAGGATGTTCAGCGAGTTGTTGAGCTTCTCCGGACGGTCGTCGCCGAGCCGTCCGTCCACGTTCTCGCGGTCGATCTGGCCGTCGAGACGCCGCCAGAACCCGTAGGCGGTGAGGCTGGTGCCGACCAGCACCACCGACAGCACGATCGACACCCAGCCGAGCACGCGCCACAGACGCCCCCGCACCGGCGGTTCCGGTGGCGTCGGGGCGTGGTCCGCGAGGTACACGGAGGACGGCGCGGCGGCTCGCTGCATCCGTAACATTTCAGCACAAGATGGACAGGAGTCACGGTGGTCACAGCAAAGTCGAATGCCGCCGGTGGAGCGGCGGGACGGTGGTGAGGCCGCCACGGGCGGGCCCCGGTCGCTAGACTCCTCCGAAGATGAGCACAGTAGACGCGCTGACCGACCAGGCGATGGTCGTGCTGCAGGACAGGCCGCTGGTGCCGCTGAGCGCCTGGCTGAACAACGCTCTCGGCGACTGCACCGCGAGCGGCCGCACCCTGCAGCTCGTCACGCCCCTGGACTCCCGGCTCTCCCTCCCCCTGCGCACCGCCGCGTCCGGGAACGAGATGCAATGGGTCGTCCGCAACGGCGACGGCTACTACGAGGGCCTGACCGGACGCCCGCTGAAGTGGAACGGCACGACGTTCATTCCCGTCCCCGAGGCCCGCGACTACGCGCCGGGCTTCACCACCCGTCCCACCGCGCCGATCGGCTCGCAGCTCACCCTCGTCTACCGCACCAGGCACGGCCCCGAAGGCGACCTCGGCGGGCCCGTCGAACGCCTCCTGCAGCTCCTCACCGGCAAGCCCCCCGGCGCACTCGGCGCGGCCGAGCCGCTGGAGCACCCGTGGCGCGCCGACCGGTTCACCGAGTACGCGCGCGGACGGTCCACCGCCCGGCTCATCGTCGGCGGAGACGGCCCCCGTCCCGCCCAGGCGATCTGCGACTTCACCTCCAGCGCGGGCGGCGTCGTCGCCGAGGTCAGCACCGTCACCGTCGGCTACATGCCGGAGGACCCACCGCCCCTGCAGCACCTGCCCACCCTCGTCGGAGCGCTCGCCGCCGACCAGACGATCGCGTCCCTGTTCGTCCAGCTCACCCCCGGCCGCGCCGACCTCACCACCGAACCCCGCTGGACGGGCGCCCCGGCCCCCGTCGCGCTCGCCGTCGCGGGGACCGTCAGCGGCCCGAACGGCCTGCCCGGCCAGCAGGTCGGCCCGCCCCGCTCCCCGCTGACGTTCTTCCCGCTCGGCGACGGACGCTCCGCGGACGGCTGGCAGCGGCACAGCATCCTCATGCAGCACCTCCAGTCCGCCTGAGCGAACGGCGCCTGAGCGACACCCACCCGCCCCACGGCGGCGGCACCGCCTTAACACCCGAAACGGGCTTTCGGTGCTCGCCGCAACAGACTCCGCACACCGCTGATGATCTACCGGTAAAGGATGATGTACGGTCCTGCCCATGGGACAGGCCGGTCAGCTCGACGCGCTTGAGCGGGCCGTCAGGGGGACGCTCGCCGAAGGATCGCTCGCGTTCGACGGCGACGAGGCGGTGCTCCGCATCGAAGGCTCCCGCGCCCTGACGACCGGCTGGCTCCGCGCCCTCGGCGGCTGCGGAATCGGACTGCTGCTGGCAGGCGCCGTCCTCTCCCTGACGGGCCTGCAGGACGCGGCGAGATGGGCACTCGCCCCCGGCGCGGGCCTGTTCGGGCTCGTCCTGCTGCTGCGCTTCACGCCATTGCGCCGCCTGTGGTCCGTCCTGGAACTGCGGTTCGCGGAGCAGGCGATGGTGCACCGGCGGACCCGCATCCCGTTCGGCGACCTGCGGCCCGAGCACCTCGTATGGAAGGACGGACGGTTCCTCCGCCGCCTCTACGTCCGGCATCCGTCCCTCCGCAAGCTTCTCGCCGGGTTCTCGGGCGGCGAGGAGCGGCAGGCCAGGGAGTTCCAGCGGCGGCTGTGGGAGCTGATCTCCGCACCGAACCTGCCCGGCGTCGCCGCCGGCGGCGACCTCACCCCCGTGCAGCGCTGGATCGTCGCGGCCGGCGCCCCCTACGGCGCGATCAACGGGTTCCGGCTCGACCGGCTCGGCACCGCCCCCGGCGCGGACGCCGCGACCGCCGACCGGCGCACCGCGCAGGAACTCCTCCACGACCCGTGGGGCGCCTACGACCTCGAACAGCTCCTCGGCGCCGTCAACTGGCTCGTCCAGGACGGGCACCGCGCCGACTTCGTCCAGGACGCCGAGCTCGCCGCCCGCTCCCCCGCCGCGCAGGAGGAGTACGGGACGCTGCTGCGCGAGGTCGACGGCCTCATCGCCCGCGACGAGCTCGAACCACCGTTCGTCGAGCGGCTCATCGAGCTGGTGCGCGTCCGGTACGGAGACGAGGGCGCCTCGTACGCGAAACTCGTCCCGCGGGTGCTGCGCGACGAGCCCGGCGCGGACGTCAGCGAGGAGGGCGCCGAACTCGCCCAGTTCCTCCACCACCTCTTCAACGACCGCAACCACGTGTCCGAGGAACTGCACCGCCTCAAGGTCCTCGCCGACCCGGCGCTGCGGGCCAACGTGGGACGTTTCCTCATCTGGGACTACGGACGAGCCCTCATGCTCTACCGGTGGGGACACATGGTGGGCTGGCTCACAGAGGAATACTGCTGGGAACGGATGCTTCCGCTGGCGATCGACATCCAGCGGCGCTATTCGTCCTGGAGGGACATGGCGACCTGCTACGTGCAGGGCCGGCTGCTCTGGTCGGGCGGCGGCGGAAAGTCACAAACCGAGTACCAACGCCTCATCGACGACCTCGCCACGGAGCCGAACAGCCCCTGGAACGCCGTCCCCTGGGACCTGGACCTGACCCGCGACTGGCCATAGGCGGCACTCCAGACCGGGCGGCCATAGGCGGTGCCCCAGACCGGGCGGCCTAACCGCCGATGACTCCACCGTGGTAGGCGGCACCGTCCTGCCCGGGGGCCCCGCCGCCCGGACCGCCTTGATCGGACGCCTTCCAGCTGCGCGCCGGAGCCTCGCTCGTCCCGTCCGGGTAGACGGTCCCACCGGCCCAGTGCACCAGCGACTCGGCGAATTTGCGGGCGACCCGCGTCGCATCGGGCAGGTCGGCGACCGCGCGGACGTCCACCCACCACACGGGGGCCGTGACCCGCTCGGCGAAGTCGGCGCCGAGCAGCCGCCGGATCTCGCTCTGCGCCGACACCTGCACCGCGTCCTCGATCGAGATGAGCAGCCGACCCTCGGTGTCGTACACGAGCGTCGGCTCCGGTTCCCCGCCGCGCAGTTCCAGCGCCTCACCCATGGCGATCATGCCGTCGGCCACGGCGTGCACATCCGGACGGCGGCGCACCAGCGCCACCAGGTCACTGCTCATCGGGTCACCCCAGCGTCGGGCGGACTGAGCGGGCCGTCACCGCGCACGGCGGACGGTCGCCGGCTTGAGTCGGACACCTGCCTCCCCTCTCCAACGCAACCCTATGAGACATCCGCGCGCACCGCCGCCGTCCGCGGACAGCGCGCATCCCTGTCATACCTACCATCCCCTGTGAAATCGCCAACTCCCGACCGCTACTCTGGTCCGACCGAAATCGCCACCCCGCCACAGAGATCAGCACGGAGCCTTCATGAATTCCCCCCAATGGCCTGGTCAGCCCCCTGGCGGCCCCGGCTTCCCGCCGCCCGCGCCACCGGGTCCGCCGCTGCCCGGGGGACCCGGTTTCCCGCCGCCTCGCCCGCCCCGCAGCGGCGGAGGAGCGCTCGTCCCACTGCTGATCATCGGTGTGGTGGGGGTCCTGGCCCTCGTCGGCATCGGCGCCTTCTTCGTTCTGGAAAGCGACGACGACGATCCCAGTAGGACGTCCTCGTTCCCCTCGTACACACCGCCGTCCTCGACCATCGACTCCCCTGAGCCCAGGCCCACGGAGTCCAGCGGCGGCGGGTCGGACCCGGCCTCGATCCTCGGCCCGACCATCCGGACCGCGAAGGGCAACACCTTCACCCGTGCGGGCACCCGCACCGCGTCGTGCACCAGTCGCGCCAACACCAAACTGCGCTCGGCGCTGAGCACGTACCCCTGCATCGGGGTGATGCACTCGGCCGTCTACGCCAACCCGTCCAGGAACATCATCACCTCGGTGTCCATCGCGAAGTTCTCCAGCCCGTCGGCGGCGAGCAGCATCAGCCGGGTGACGTCCAGCAAGGGCTGGCCGCTGCTGCTCACCCCGTCCGACGCGAGCGGCCTCCCGCAGCCCCGCGCCAACCCCGCATACTGGACGCGCTCATGGCCGCAGGGCTCGAGCGTCGTCTACGCCCAGTCGTACTGGTCCAGCGGCGCCCAAACCGGCGGCCGCACCGGCAGCGTCTTCACCACCGCCGGCGAACTAGGCGTCGAGGTCAAAAACACCCTCGTCTGGACGGACTAGCCCACCCTCATTCACCAAACCAACCACTCTGCAGCCGGATGCCCACTGCAGTCGGAGCACCACCGGACGGGCGCACCTCCGAACGGCAGACGGCCAACACTTGGACAAACCTCGCCACAGGCGGACGACCAGCCTTCAGACAAGACCAGCCCGCGCGGCTGGACGATCTGCACCCTGCAGGGAACGACCCTGCGGAAGGCGACCTTGCGGCGAGGCCGGATGCCCTGCCGGGCCGGAACACGCCCCACCGCCCTCGGCCGCCCTTCCGCCATCCGGTCGATTCGTCCGGTGCCCTAGCGCGATGTCCTAGCGGCCCCGGCGCGGACCAGCGCCTGGGGCCGCACCCTGACCCGGGTGAACACCCTGGCCTGGGACTTGGCCCGGCGTAACGTCGCCAAGCGACCGCGCGAACGCCTCATAGGCGATCCGGCTCACGGCAGCCTGCGTGGCCTCCCCGAGCCGGGACATGTCGACCGCGGCACCCATGGCGATCTGCCGGTCATACGGCAGTTGCACGACGGGCGTCCCCCACGCGGTGAGCATCTGCGTCGCGCGCGCGAGGTCGGCCCCTACCTGCGGAGCGTGCGACACCATCGCGATCACTGTCCGGGGCAGCAGGCTGCGCTGCACCCCCTGCGAGAACCATTCCAGCGCCCCCCGCGCACTCAACGCGCCGTCGACCGTGCCCGGAGTAACGAGAACCACACTGTGCGACTGCCCGAGAATGCCACGGTGCAACTCAGTGAGGATTCCCGCGCTACAGTCCGTCACCGCAGTGGATATGTAGCGGCTGACAGCGCTGAAGGCGGCCTGATATGTCTCGAACGTGAACTCGCCGGTGATCCGTCCGCCCCGCGTCGCCGCGAGCACCCACAGCCCCTCCCGGGTCTGCTGCAGATACTGCGCGGCCTCCTCGAACGAGCGCGGCCGCTGCGCGGCGAGATCAAAAAGCGACAGCTCAGACCGAACTCCCAGACGCAACGGCAGCGACCCGAGCTCGGCGTCCGCGTCCATCGCCAGCACCCGGTCTGGACGGTGCCGCGCCAGTTCGGTCGCCAGCAGCGCGGCCACGGTCGTCTTCCCCGCGCCACCGCGGACGCTGACCACCGTGATCTGCCGGAAGCCGCCGACGGGCCGCCGCAGGTAGTCCGAGATCTCCGCCTGCGTCCGGATCTGGCTGGACGCCCCGACGGCCTTTCGCATGCCCCGGCCCACGCGGCGGACCAGCGCGTCCCCATGCTGGTTCTTACGGACGAACTCGTTCGCCATGGGCACGGCCCCTCCACCGTGCGTCTGCGGGTGCTGAGGCGGCGGCGGGACGGGCGCAGCCGGACCCTGAGCCGGAGGAGCTGAATGCGCGGACGCGGCGGCATCCCGTTCCTGGCCGTCGTCCTCGTCCTCGCCGACGCCCGGGGCCTGCGCCATACCGGGAGCCTGCGGCGCGGAGCCGCCGATCGGGGAGATCGCCGCATCCCAGCTGAATTCCTCGTTGACCAGCGGCACTTCCGCCTCGGGGGCCTGCTGATCGGGCTGCTGCGCGGGCGCGCTCGGCTGCGGATCCTGCCGCGGAGGCTCCTGGACGACAGGCGACGGACCAGACCCCTGCGTCGGCGCATTCGGCTGCGGTGCATCCGGGAACGGGTCGTACGACCGCGGCGGCTCGGGCTCTGCGGGAACCGGCTGCGGCGGGTCGGGGAACGGGTCATAGGACCGAGGCTGCTCCACCTCAGCGGGTACCGGCTGCGGCGCCACAGGAGGCGCTGGAGGCGCGGCAAGGGGTTCCTGCACGGCCGGCGGCGGCGACGGCCGCCGCGCGCTGTGCTCAACCGCCTCAGCCCCCCAGCCGGCGTCGGCGAGAACCGCCGACGCGGACCCGAAGGCCGCGAGGCCCCGCTGCGACACGCCGAGATCACGCAACACGGAGTGCTGCCAGCTCGAGTCCGGCACCCGCCCTCCTTTCGTCCTGGTGCCAGCCTAGGGGTTCCCAGCCTGTCCGCGAACGCCCACATCACCCGAAGAGACCACCCGCCCGCTGACCTCGCCACACTGAGTCAACTGCAGCTTTTCAACAACAGGAACCACGAACCTCACCCACCGACCACAGCCCGCCTCCTCGTGGCATATCGCCAAGCTCAAGCGGACCTTCAACAGCCCTACCTGTCCATGCCCTGGGCGTATGCACGCTACGAACTTGGTGGTCATCGTGACCTGCTCCGGTGTCAGCGGATCGCCCTGGATGCCGCCAGCCCACCCCGTAGGCGCGGACAGCCTCTTCTCAAGCTCGCTCGTAGCCGACGCGCTGCCCGTCACCCCCGCAGAGCGCCCGACTCCGAGCCGCACTCACCCACTCCAGGGGAGAGCGCGAGCACAACACCAAAAACGGCCAGAACATTCGTGGCTCTACCTCGGAGGATAGGGACCGGCACCGCCCGGCCCCTGCGGCGGCATTTGCGCCTGCCCACCCTGCTGACCAGGTGGCGGCGGCGGCCCGGCAGGCCCACCCCATCCAGGCGGCGGCCCCGCCCCAGGCGGGGGACCATACTGCTGCGCCCCTCCAACAGGCCCAAGACCAACCGCGCTCGTAACCTTCTTCCTGCTCCTCAACACAATAAAGATAAGGACCAGCACACCAAGCACCCCGGCCACAACGAGCCCAATGATCAGGTACCTGGTATTACGCGCCGCCTGCTCACTACTCTCATCAGCCGCCTTCTCAGCCGCCGTCTTCGACCTCTTCACCGGCGGCACGGCACCTGCCTGCCCGGGATTGGCCTTCGCCCACCGATCGTAAGCGGCGAACACCGGATTCGGTGCGGACTTAGGAACCTCTGCGGTCAAAGCAGCATGAGGAATGACTACGCCCTCGCCAGAAAGACTGTCCCGGCCTGGAGGACCTACGTCCTGCGCGGTATTAATAATGCGCTGGACCACTTCGCGAGCTGACATTTGTGGATGCTTCGACCGGAGAATAGCCACTACTGCAGAGGCCAGGGCCGTTGCCTGGCTTGTCCCACTCACATTTGTGGCCACTCGACCGTCAGCAAAAAGCGCGTTAACGCTGGTACCGGGCGCCGCCACCGAAACATAAGGTTGCCGCTCACTACCTACCCAGGGCACCTTTTGATTGTTAACCGCCCCAACCGCCAAAACACCGGCACAGTTTGCCGGTTCCATTGACGGATTCCTTCTGTCGCCTTCATTGCCAGCACCTGCAAGGATGATAACGTCTCGCTGGAGAGCGTAAGAAATTGCCTCCTGAATATGAGGGCGACATCCATTTACCGCAGGAAATCCTTGTGAAATACTGATCACCTTAGCGCCGTGATCAGTCGCATAACGGATCGCATTGTGCCATACAGTGAGGTTAGCTTTAACCGACATGATCTTCGCCTCAGGCGCTACACCTACATACCCGGTGCCAGCCCCCTGAGATGCGATCAGACCGGCCATCGCCGTACCGTGCGAATCTTCCATGTCCGAGGTTGGTCCGATTTGTCCGTCCCCGCCGCTCATCGATGTCAGATCCGTTCCAGGGACCAGTACCCCACGGAGATCAGGAATCTTGCCGTTAACTCCGGTGTCGATTACGGCGACAGTGACGCCTGCTCCCTTGCTGATCGGCCAGACCTTCTTCTCAATCGCCCAAGCCGAGAACCACCACTGGTCCTCCCGTCCCCTGGGAGCCGCAGCCGCAGGCATCGCCGTCGTCAAAACCAAGGCTGAACTGGCTGCCATAGCGGCGAGCACTCGCGTCGTCCGTCGCACAGCGAAACCTCACTACACGGAACACGGCGTAAGCGGGCTGAAGATCCACTCACGCCAGCTCCCGCATCGTCTCGTGTCTGATATGGGGCTAGCCAATCACGGGAGGGGCGGCGTCCTCATCGTTTCCACCCCACACGTCTTCGTCTTCGGTGAGCCAGGTGGTGCGCTCGTGCTCGTCCTCACCACCACCGCCACCGCCGCGACCAGCACCCATGGGCATGCCACCCATACCGCCACGACCGGCAGAACCACCTTTGCCTAGCCCCTTGCCTCCACCAGCAGTACCGCCTCGGCCCGCGCCCACTCCGGCACCAGCACCGGCTCCGGGCAGGCCGCCGACGAGCCCACCGGCACCGCCACCGGGCAGGCCGCCGCCACCACCGCCACCGGGCAGGCCGCCACCAAGGCCACCGCGACCGAACGGGTCGGCCCCGCCACCGCCACCGGGCAGGCCGGCGAGGTCGCTCCCGGCGGTACCGCCACCGGGGAGGCCGCCACCGTAACCGCCACCATGCATGGTGCCGTCGCCACTGTTTCCGACGCCATCCAGGCCGCCGGGGATGCTGCCGCCACCACTAGGCAGGCTGCCACCGCCCGGGAGGTTTCCGCCACCGCCACCGGGGAGACCACCCCCGCCGGGTCTCGGATCTCCACGAAAGAAGTTTGTGCTCGGAAGAACCAATCTCACCCGCTCAGGCATTGCGGCGTTGGCCTCACGAGTACGTTCACTCAAGCGCTTCATGTGCTCAACGGCAGCCTCCGACTCCTTGTCCTTGATGAGCCCAAAGGCCTTATCCACCTTCAGCCCTGCGAGGCCTCCGGCGGCCCCTCCCAGGAGAGTGCCCCCAGTGACGACCCCGGCGTCATCCCAACTGAGTCCCTTGAAGAAGCCTTCCTTTGGCTGATTTTTCTCGTACCACTGAAGTTTTTCTCCGTGACTCGAAAGAGCCGTGGCTGTCTGTTGAGAAACCTGCTTCAGGACCTCGGCGCTCTTCTGCAGCTTCTGCAGCTGCCTGATGGTGGCCTCGGCGTCGTCGCCCTTCCAAACGCGGGCCAGTGCAGAGATCTGGGCCCCCAGGTCTCCGGCAGCGCCTTCGAACTTAGCAGCGGTGCCTTTGTACACTGATCCGGCCTTGATCACCCTCTCCGAGTTGATGCTCTCGAGCAGCCGGTTCATGGCGTCCATGTCGCCCGACCATTCCTGCCCGTTATCGGTGGTGGCACGAATGGGCTGGTCGTGTTGCTTATCACCCATGGTTAGCTCTCACCCCCATTCTTTCGTGGCTCGACGGCCTACGCTGGCGCCCGGCGCGACCCTGTTGGCGGCAGCGGTATTGGTCTGCTCCTTCTCATCATGGTTCCCGACCATCTTGTCCAGAGCATCGAGCACACCGTCAAAGCTTGTGAGAAATGCCTGGTACTGCCCCGAGATCTGGGCAAAAGCCGCGCTAGTCGATTCGCTTAGAGTCCTTGCTGCAGGGTAATCTCCGAGATCCCGCATGGTGATGTTGCCGTTCTGCTGGACATCGAACGTAGATCCGGAACCCTCCTCGAACCTATCGCGGGTCGCCCTCAAGTTCTTGATTATCTTTCGGACCTCTTCGGTGTCGATCTCGCTCTTCTGATCACCCATGTGAGCCTCCGGCGGGCCAGGAGACCCGCTACCCCGTGTTTGACTTCAGCTACAGATAAGTTCCGGGTCCGACCGCCACCACGGCCGGCCGCCCGCATTCCGGCGGCCGGCCTGGGAAGCGTGGCTTGGGTCGGCCGTGTCAGCCGATGATGTTGACGTTGGTCTTGACCGTGCCCTGCCCGGTCTCCTGCGAGGACTGGATCACCGCACCGAGCTGCTGCACGATCTTGTTGATGTCGGCCGCCGAGGCCTCCCACTGCTGCTTGGCCTGGAAATAGGCCTCCCGCGCGCCGTCCTCCCACTGAGCCAGCTTGCTCTCCACACTGCGAGCCAGATCGTCCAGCTCGGAGTTCATCTGGTTGGACTTCTGCTGGAACGCGGCGAACGCCTGCTGCATCGCCCCGAAATCCATCGACTGATAGCTCATGATTCCTCCGTGTCGTCCCGAGATCGGTGATGGATGGCGATCAGCCGTTCAGCAGCCCGGCGACCCGATTGACCGCCTCGGTCTGCTGCTGCTCGCTGCCCTCGTAGTTGATCTTGACCTGAACCAGCTTCTCGTGCAGCCCGTTCAGAACCTCGAGCACCTTGGTCAGCTCACCGTGGAACTCGTTGAAGACCTTGGTGAAAGCACTCCCCGCCTCACCGATCCACCGGCCCGACAGCTGCGACTGCTCCTGACCCAGATCCGCCTGGATCTTCCGCAGGTCCTGCGCCGCCTCCTCGACCCGCTGGGCCGCCTGGGCCATTTCTGCTCTGTCGACCGAAGACTTCTGGCTCATCAGTCATCCTTCCCGGCATTCGTTCGACGCGATGCGGGCCCCCGCCGGTTCCTCGCCATCCGGACGACTTGAAACCTATCGTCAAGCAGAGCACACATCCCCGTAAAGCGATATTAGGGGCCGGAAGCGCTGGATCGTTGGCAATGGCGTTTACGGAAGACCACATCGGATGAATTGTGACCGCCGAAGCCTCCTGACCTGGGAGCTTGACCGCTCACCCACGGCGCCATCTGCCGGGCTGACCTGCTAAAACCGTCTCCAGAAGCCGTCAGAGCACGGCACCCAGCGAGGCTCGTCGCAACACCACACCGGCATGACCGTTACGTCGGTGAACATGTCAGGATCTGGCACTAGATCGTGATACCTGCCCTTTCATGCTGATCAGACAAGGCGGGCAAGTTGATCATGAGAAGGCTATATGCGAAAAGCGTCTCCGAGCTGGGATATTGGCTCGCTGAGCCTTCAGCCGCCCCCGGGCGGAAAGCACTCACGTACAGTCGACGACGGCCGGACCAAGATCGTGGATGTCTCGGGCAGCGGTGTATCGCGTGGTAGGTCAGCGAGTCTGCA
Source organism: Actinomadura sp. KC06 (assembly GCF_004348735.1). Classification (GTDB taxonomy): domain Bacteria; phylum Actinomycetota; class Actinomycetes; order Streptosporangiales; family Streptosporangiaceae; genus Spirillospora. The sequence continues at coordinate 5,509 of NZ_SMKT01000070.1, read as the reverse complement.
GGCAGAGATGTTTCAGGTCAGCGGCGCGGGCTGTGAAGCCGCAGGTGCTGAAGCAGTCGCGTCAACCGGGACGACACACGGCTCTCCAGGGGAAGGTGCCACCAATCTGGCGGTGCCGCTCGGCGCTGGACGACGTCAGCTAGGCCGATATGGCGGTGCTGCGAGACTTGCCGGCAGCGTTCGGGCTGACAGCGACCAACGGTGGCGTGCCTGGACACCATCGACAATCGCGTGCCTCGACGCTGCCCCATCTCCGCTCCAGTCGGTGTAAGGCTGCTGCTGGCCCTGCCGCCGGCTACGTAGGTCCCGGCCGCTACAGCTGAGCTGCCATCTATGTGTTGCTCTGGGGTGCCGCCCACGGATGAGTTGGCCGGATCCGAACAGGACGCTGGACTTGACCAGCTTGCCGCGAACGCCCTCACGCAAGCCCATCTGGCTGGCACTCACCCGGCTCACGGACGGACACGAGGCCTCTGTTCCCGGACGCCGAGCGCCTAGTGAGCGGTGGGCAACTCGCCAGTTAATCCATTGCCAGCTGGAAATGGGCCAGCTCATCACCCCTCGAAGCGCACTGCGGACGTCGCGACTGTCCGCAGAAGAGAGCAACCAGCGGCTAGGCCGGAAGACTGACCCGGCCGAGTGTTCCGTCCTGGCCAGGTCGCATCGCCCTTCTCGCCACGACGCCTGCGGGGGCGCTGCCTCCTATTTGATCCCGTCGGTAACAAGCGGAGCTCTTGCGCCTAACGGCTCTGCGGATCGGGATCCGGCGGCTCGTTGGGAGATGGGTCGCACGGGCAGGCTGGTCTGGCTTGGGAGCTACCGGTGGCGGGGTGGTCGTCGTGCACCGTGTGTGGGGCGCCTCTGGCACGACGCGCGAGCCTGGGTCCAACTGCTAGAAAAATAGCGGCCGGGTCGTGGACCGACCCGGCCGAGTGTCTTGTTCTGGCACCGATTTCTCGCCCTGCTGTTCCCGGAGCCTGGGCGGTTATCCGGGCTACGGGCCTGGAATTTGATCGGCGAGGGTGCCATTTCTCCGTTGAACTCCGGGATGGGCGAGACAGCTGACGCATGGCTGCTCACCTGGAGAGGCCGCGTTGCGAAGGTGGCGCTTCGGTGGTTACTGGGACTGGGCGGCGCACTCCTGGGAGTCCTTGTTGACCTTGTCGGGGTCCTTGCCCTCGACGTTCTTCGGGGCGATGGCGGGCGAGGTGGGCTCGGGCATTTCGTAGCCCTTCTTCCGCATGCACTCGACGAGCTTGGTGAGCGACTTCTTCTGCGCCGGGGTGAGCTCGCTGCCACCGGTGCCGCCGCCGCTGCCGCCGCCGTTGGTGCCGCCACCGTTGCCGGTGATGGTGCCGCCGCCGGGGCTCGCCGACGTGCTGGTACCGGACGATGGGGACGAGCTCCCGCCCGCGTCGTCCGAGTCTCCTCCGCAGGCGCTCAGGCTGAGTGTGAGCGCGGCAGCGGTGACAGGGATTACTAGGAGCTTCTTCATGGCTACTCTTTCTGTCGGTTTGGTCGCACACCAGGGAGGACGGCTGCCTACGCGCCCGGTACCGAGCGAGTAGACAGCCGTAAAGAGGAGCGTGGCGTTCTAGTTCGGGGGCCGCGAACCTCCCGGGCCTTGCGGCGGCATGTACGGCTGCCCTCCCTGGGGGCCTCCGGGAGGCGGACCTGGCTGACCGCCCCAGCCGGGTGGCGGACCGGACCGTCCACCCTGCGGGGGCACCGGGTACCCGCCCTGCGGAGGCGCGCCTTGCGGAGGCGGTGCCTGGCCGCCCCAGCCCTGCGGCGGTCCGGACGGCCCGCCCATAGACCCGGATCCGGGTCCCATCGGCGGGCTCTTCTTCTTGTTTCGCCGGACGACGAGGAAGACCACGATCCCGCCGATCACCACGATCGCGCCACCGGCGATGAGCAGGATCATGAGGTTGCGGTCGGCCCGCTCGGAGTCCTTGGTCGCCGCGTCCTTGGGCCGTTTGGTCGCGGATGGCTTCGCGCCCGCCTGCGGGTTGTCCGCCAGCCAGCGGTCGTAGGCGGCGAAGACAGGATTCGGCGCGTTCTTCGGAACCGAGGCGTTCATCGCGTCCGCCGGGATGATGACTCCGGTTCCGGTCATCTGGTCCTTGCCGGGCGGGCCGGCGTCTACGGTCGTATTGATGATTCGCTGGACGACCTCGCGTGCCGGCATCTGCGGATGCTTCGATCGGACCAGCGCCACCGCGGCGGATGCCAGCGCGGACGCCTGGCTCGTCCCCGCCACATGGTCGGTGACCTGACCGTTGGCGAGGACGGTGTTCACCAGGAAGCCGGGGGCCGCGACAGCGACGTAAGGCTGTCGCTCGGTGGACTTCCAAGCGGCCTTCTTGTTGTCCACCGCACCGACGGCGAGAACGCCTGCGCAGTTCGCCGGCTCCATGGACGGGTTACTCGCATCGCCGCTGTTGCCGGCACCCGCCACAACGACGACGTCCTTCTGCAGGGCATAGGAAACGGCCTGCTGGACCTCGGGACGACACCCGCCCGACGCCGCGAAAGCCTGAGAAATGTTGATGACCTTGGCCCCGCGGTCGGCCGCGAAGCGGATCGCCTTGTCCCAAACCGACAGGTTGGAGGTCACCGACATGATCTTCGCTTCGGGTGCGACTCCGACATAGCCCGAACCCGTGCCCTGACTTGCGATAAGGGCGGCCATCCCGGTGCCGTGCGAATCATTAAGGTCCGTGGACGGCCCGACCTGCCCGTCACCGCTACCCGACACGGCATCTGTCCCGGGGACGAGGACGCCCTGCAGATCGGGAATCCGTCCGTTGACGCCCGTGTCGATGACCGCGACGGTGACGCCCGCCCCCTTGGTGACGGGCCAGACCTTCTGCTGGATCTCCCACGCCGAGAACCACCACTGGTCGTTCCGGGGGCCCGGGATCGCGCCGGCTGGCGCCGCGGTGGTCATGACCAGGGCGGACGTCGCCCCGATCGCGGCGAGCCATCGTGTCATCCGTCGCACAGCGAAACCTCACTAAACGGAACACGGCGTGAGCGGTCCGAAGATATCGATCCGCTCACGCCGTCTCCTACATCGTCTCGTGATCGAGCCTGAATCAGCCAATCACGGGAGGGGCGGTGTCGTCATCGTTTCCGCCCCACACGTCCTCGTCCTCGGTGAGCCAGGTGGTGCGCTCGTGCTCGTCCTCACCATTGCCGCCACCGCCGCGACCGCCGCCCATGGGCATGCCGCCCATGCCGCCGCGGCCGGCGCTACCGGCCCTGCCTCCGCCTCGGCCCGCGCCGGCGCCGCCGCCCGCTGCGCCACCGGGCATGCCGCCGGCCAGGCCGCCGGCACCGAGGCCGCCGCCGCCGGGGATGCTACCGCCGCCACCGCCACCGGGCATGCCGCCGCCGCCAAGGCCGGTGCGGCCGAACGGGTCGCCGGCGCCGCCGCCACCGCCCGGAGGCAGTCCGGCGAGGTCGCTGCCGGAGCCGCCGCCACCCGGGATGCTGCCGCCACCGCCGCCGCCGGGGATGCTGCCACCGCCGCCGGGGATGCTGCCGCCGCCACCCGGAATGTTGCCGCTTCCGCCGCCGCCGGGGATGCTGCCGCCGCCACCGGGCATTCCGCCGGTGCCGGGGATGCTGCCGCCGCCACCGCCGCCGCCCGGGTTGGTGATGCCGCCACCGCCGGGGATGTCGTTCGTGGGGACCTTCGACGTGATGTTGGTCTCCGGCATGTTGGTGGAGATCTTCTCGGGCATCGCGCGGTTGGCCTCGACGGTGCGCTCGCCGAGCCGCTTCATGTGCTCCTGCGCGGCCTTCTCCTCGGCGCTGTCGATGAGGCCGAAGGCCTCGCCGAGCTTCTTGCCGCCGAGTGCGATCATTCCACCGGCCGGTCCGGCGACCATGGTGCCCGCGGCCACGACACCGGCATCGTCATAAGAGATATTGCCAATGAACCCCTTGCCCGGCTGGTGCCTCTTGTACCAGTCGAGCTTGGTGCCGTGGTCCGACAGAGCCTTGCCGGTCGTCTGCGCGACCTCCTGCATGCCGGTCGCGCTCTGATGCAGGCGCTCCATCTGCTCGGTGGTGGCGTCCGCGTCCTCGCCTTTCCAAACACCGGCCAGCGCGGCCTTCTCCCTGCGGAGAATGCCGGCCGCGTTCTGGAACTTCTGCGCGGCCGCCGTGTAATGCGTGCCCGCGTCCATGACCTTTTGCGGGTCGGTGGCATTGAGGATCTGGTTCATCTCATCGATGCCGCCGTCCCATTCAGTGGGACTGTCCTGATTCGAGCGAATCGGCTCGTCGTGCTTCGTGTGACCCATGAGATATCGATCCCGCCTACTACTTGTACGCGCCGGTGTTCTGGTTGGTCGGCGTGGAGCCGCCACCGCTCGTCATCGCCCTGTTGGCGGCCGCGGTGTTCTGCTGCTCCTTCTCGTCATGGTTGCTGACCATGCGATCCAGCGCGTCGATGATGCCCTGGTAGCTCCGCAGGAACGCGTCGTACTGGCCCTTGATCTGGCTGTACGCCGACTGGGTCGAGGCGGACAGGCCCGAGACCGCGGGATACTGGCCCAGCTCCGCCGTCGTGATGTTGCCGTGCATCGAGATGTCGTTGCGCTTCCCCTGGCCCTTTTCGAAGTCTTCCAAATTGGCCCTGAGACGCTTGAGGATCTTCTTGACCTCTTCGGTGTCGATCTCGCTCTTCTGATCACCCATGTGAGCCTCCGGCGGGCCAGGAGACCCGCTACCCCGTGTTTGACTTCAGCTACAGATAAGTTCCGGGTCCGACCGCCACCACGGCCGGCCGCCCGAATTCCGGCGGCCGGCCTGGGAAGCGTGGTGTGGTCGGCCGTGTCAGCCGATGATGTTGACGTTGGTCTTGACCGTGCCCTGCCCGGTCTCCTGCGAGGACTGGATCACCGCACCGAGCTGCTGCACGATCTTGTTGATGTCGGCCGCCGAGGCCTCCCACTGCTGCTTGGCCTGGAAATAGGCCTCCCGCGCGCCGTCCTCCCACTGAGCCAGCTTGCTCTCCACACTGCGAGCCAGATCGTCCAGCTCGGAGTTCATCTGGTTGGACTTCTGCTGGAACGCGGCGAACGCCTGCTGCATCGCCCCGAAATCCATCGACTGATAGCTCATGATTCCTCCGTGTCGTCCCGAGATCGGTGATGGATGGCGATCAGCCGTTCAGCAGCCCGGCGACCCGATTGACCGCCTCGGTCTGCTGCTGCTCGCTGCCCTCGTAGTTGATCTTGACCTGAACCAGCTTCTCGTGCAGCCCGTTCAGAACCTCGAGCACCTTGGTCAGCTCACCGTTGAACTCGTTGAAGACCTTGGTGAAAGCACTCCCCGCCTCACCGATCCACCGGCCCGACAGCTGCGACTGCTCCTGACCCAGATCCGCCTGGATCTTCCGCAGGTCCTGCGCCGCCTCCTCGACCCGCTGGGCCGCCTGGGCCATTTCTGCTCTGTCGACCGAAGACTTCTGGCTCATCAGTCATCCTTCCCG